>NZ_CEVYAT010000094.1:0-6138 GCF_982402205.1 Parolsenella sp.
CGGGTGCGCAGCGGAGCTCGCGCTGCGTGATCTCCTGCAGGCGACTCTTTGGGTTCTCGGGGCGCTCGGCGAGCTCGGGCGACATGTGCGGACCAAGCGTGCGCGAGACGAACTCGTGCGTGACGTCGTAGCCGCCGTCGAGGTAGAGGGCGCCCACGACCGACTCGTAGACGTTCTCGAGGGCGGAGTGCAGGCCGCGCGCGCCCGTGCCCTTCTCGGACTCACCGAACACGATGCACTCGCCAATGCCCAGCTGCTCGGAGACCATGGAGAGCGTCTTGCCCGAGACGAGCGAGATCTTGAGGCGGGTGAGCTCGCCCTCGTCCATCTCGCCGAAGCGCTCGAAGAGGTCGGTGGCGACGATGGCGCCGAGGATCGAGTCACCCAGGAACTCAAGGCGCTCGTAGGAGGCCGAGACGGGCAGGTGCTCGACGGCGCTGGGGTGGGTTATGGCGGCCGTGACGAGGTCGCGGTCGCGGAAGGTGTGGTTGCAGATCTTCTCGATGTGACGAATCCGCTCGGTTGCGGCGCTATGGGGCATGCGCGCCCCCAATCTGTTGGTAAGTGTCAGATACGAGCAGGCCGCCCGACGGCGGCCCGCAAACACTTCAATTGTACCCGTACCAGCACCGTTGCGCGAGCGCCGCGCGGCCAGTGGAAGAGGACGAACAGACGCAAGAGTCTGGGTCTCGGAGCGCGAAGGGCCGTCCCTCATTTTCAGGAAACATGACAAAGGGCTCTGGCCCCTTTGTCACGCCTACTTGGCCGAGGCGATGGCCTGGGCGAGCTTGCCGCAGAGGTCCTGACGCACGCAGCGGGCCGCAGTAAGGGTGCCGTTCATGATGGCCTCGGGGTTGGTGGCGCCGTGGCCCACGAGCACCGGAGCCTTGAGGCCGAGCAAGGCCGCGCCGCCATAGGCGTCACCCGACAGCAGGCCCGCCACGCCCTTGAGCGCGGGCTTCACCATGAGGGCGCCAAGGCCCACCCTCTTGCTCTTGGCGGCCTCGACCTTGAGGGCAGCCACGATGAACTTGGCCGTGCCCTCGACCGTCTTGAGGGCGACGTTGCCCGTGAAGCCATCGGTCACGATGACATCGATGGGGCCGGTGAGGATGTCGCGGCCCTCGCAGTTGCCGCTGAAGTTGATGCCCTCGGCAGCGGCGAGCGCCTCGTGGCGGGCGAGCGCGGCCTCGGAGCCCTTGGTGTCCTCGGTGCCGTTGTTGAGCAGGCCCACGGTGGGGTCGTCGACGCCCAGCACGATCTGGGCGTAGGCCGTTCCCATGCGGGCGAACTGCACGATCATCTCGGGCGTACAATCGGCGTTGGCGCCAAGGTCGAGGAAGGTCGTCATGTGGCCGTTGACGCCGGGCATGGCCGTAGCGAGCGCCGCGCGGGCGACGCCCTTGACGCGGCCCACGACGAGCGTGCCGGCAGCCAGGATGGCACCCGTGGAGCCGGGCGAGAAGAACGCGTCGGCGTCGCCTTTGCGCACGGTGCGGCAGCCCCGAACGATCGAGGAGTCGCGCTTGGCGCGGACGGCGGCCGTGGGGTGCTCGGCCATCTCGATGACCTCGGTGGTCACGAGTGCCTCGGTGCGGGCATGCTTGGCGCAGAAGGGCACGACGACGTCTTCGTTGCCCGCGACGACGACCGTGAGGTCCTCGTCGGCCGCGAGCGCACGCTCGATGCCCTCGAGCACGGCCTTGGGCCCCTCGTCGCCTCCCATGGCGTCGACCACAACTCGAACCATCTGTGACTCTCCCCTCTTGCGCCGGACGTGCCGGCCGCGACAAAAAAGGAGGCCGGCCCGCTGGGACCGGCCTCCTGGCCACTCTAGGATTTGGGCAGCTACTCGGTGACGATGACCTCGCGGCCCTTATAGTAGCCACAGCTCGGGCACACGCGGTGCGGGAGCTTAACAGCGCCGCACTGAGGGCACGTGGAACGGGCCGGCATGCTGAGCTTGCTGTTGGCCGAGCGACGGGTGTGGGTCGCGCCGCGGCCCTTCTTCTGCTTGGGTACTGCCATTGTTGACCTCTCTTACGAATCTCACGCCGCCAAGTACGCGCGACGGTCTTTCACAGACAAACTGGAACTATAGCACGTTTGGTGCCGAGGGCACCAGCACTCCACAGGATTTGGTGCAATTCGCTATTCCTGCGCAGAATCTTCGCCTTCGTCGTCGAAGTTGAGCCCCGCGAGCGCGGCAAAGGGGCCGGTGGCGGCCTCAACCGACTCCATCTTATCGGCGCAGCCGCAGTCGCCTTCGTTGAGGTTGGCGCCGCAGTGAGAGCACAGGCCCTTGCAGTCCTCGCGGCACAGCACCACGTAGGGCGTCTCCATGAGGATAGCGGCGAAGATGGGCTCGGCCAGGTCGATCGTGTCGTCGTCGGACACGAGCGAGAAGTCGACCTCGTCCTCGTCGTCGTTCAGCTCCTCCTCGGCGGGCGCCTCGAACAGGAAGTACTCGTCGACCTCTGAGGCGATGTCGAACTCGGCGTCCTCGAGGCAGCGGTCGCACGTTCCCACGACGTGGGCGCGCACCATGCCGGAGGCCAGGATGCCCTCGCCGGCGTTGGTGAGCACGAGGTCGTAGTCGATGCCGGACGGCAGCGCGAAGTCGTGGTCGCCGAGCGAGTAGGAGTCCTGGTCGATGTGACCCGAGATAGGCAGGACGCTGCCGGCACCCTCGAGACGCTCGTCGACCTTGATGATGATGGAATCCATGGCCACCTGCTACCTGCGCGAGTTCGAGCCGTCGTCAAGCGCCTGGCGGCTGCGCTCGAGCTGACCGATGACGCTCTTGAGATTGTCGGAGATGCCGGTGAGCACACCCTCGGCGTAGTCGTTGATGTGGTAGCGCAGGTCCCTCTCGTACTGGGAGGCCTGGTCGCGGATCTCCTCGGCCTGCTGATTGGCGAGGCGCACGACCTCCTGGTCGCCGGCGAGAATCATGGCCTGCTGCTGTGCGTCGGCCACGATGGAGTCTGCCGTCTGGTGCGCGTGAGCGAGGATCTCGTCCTCCTGCTTGAGGACGCGGCGGGCCTCCTCAAACTCGCGCGGGAAGGCATTGCGGATGTCGTCGATCAGCTCGTAGACGGCTTCGGCGTCGATGATCTTGGGGTTGGTCCCTGTGCCACCCATGAGAGGCTTCTTTGCGTCGGTGACCATCTGCTCGAGCTCGTCGACCAAGCTGCCGATCTCCTCACCTGGCTGCATGCGCAGGCTCCTTTCGTGCTATGTCCCGCAGTAGACGCTTGCGGGACCCTCGGGCGGCACGGCGATGCCGCGCCATTGGCGCTATCCGTATTACCTTACCATAAGCGCTGCTATGGGGACGCGGCGCCGCCCGCGGCGCGGGCCATGAGTCCCAAAACGTCACAAAATGCGGCGCGCACGGACCGTGCCACACGCACGAGAAAAGGCGCGCCCCCGGACAAGCCGGAAGCGCGCCCCACTCAGACGCATGCCGAGCCCCCTTCGCCTCGGCCTACATCGAGTTAACCATATCATGACAGAAAACTAAACCCCTTGAGCGTGCCACGATTCGCGCACACATTGGCTGCACGGCACCACCTGGGGCTCGTTGCGCAGCCGCGCACGGCGACTCGGGGCGCCACGATGCCTCGCGGCCGCGCGCCCCACGCACGCGCGCATCAAAGGGGCGCGCCCTCGCATCTGACTGAGACTCCCTACACCTCCTCAAACTGGGAGTTGTAGAGCTCGGCGTAGAAGCCGCCCTTGGCGAGAAGCTCCTCGTGGGTGCCCTTCTCGACGATGTCGCCGTCGCGCAGGACGAGGATGACGTCTGCGTTGCGGATCGTGGAGAGGCGGTGCGCGATGACGAAGCTCGTGCGGCCTTGCATGAGGGCGTCCATCGCGCGCTGGATGAGCTCCTCGGTGCGCGTGTCGACGTTTGAGGTCGCCTCGTCAAGGATGAGGGCGGGGCGGTCGGCGAGAAACGCGCGGGCGATTGTGACGAGCTGGCGCTGGCCCTGCGAGAGGTTCGTGCCCTCCTCGTTAATCTCGAAGTCGTAGCCGCCGGCGAGCGTGTGGATGAAGTGGTCGCAGCGGGCGGCGCGGGCAGCGGCCTCGACCTCGGCGTCGGAGGCGTCGGGCCTGCCGTAGCGGATGTTCTCGCGAATCGTACCGCTGAACAGCCACGTGTCTTGTAGCACCATCGCGAACTGGCTGCGGAGCTCGGCGCGGCCCCAGTCGCGCACGTCGACGCCGTCGACCTTAAGCGAGCCCCCATCGATGTCGTAGAAGCGCTGGAGCAGCTTGATGAGCGTGGTCTTGCCCGCGCCCGTAGGGCCCACGATGGCCACCGTCTGGCCGGGCTCGGCCGTGCAGGTGAAGTCGTGGATGATCGTCTTGTCGGGCGTGTAGCCAAAGCGCACGTGGCTGAACTCGACGCGGCCGTCGCGGACGGCGGGCACCTGGGCCTCGACGGCCTGCTGCTCCTCGGGCGCCTCGAGGAACTCGAAGACGCGCTCGGTGGCGGCGGCCATCGACTGCAGGGTGTTCGAGACGTTGCCGAGCTGCTGCACCGGCTGAGTGAAGTTGCGCACGTACTGGATGAAGCTCTGGATGTCGCCGGGGGTAGCGGAGCCGGTGAACGCGAGCTGGGCGCCCACGACGACCACACCCACGTAGCCCATGTTGCCCACGAGGCCCATGAGCGGCATCATCACGCCCGAGAGGAACTGCGAGCGCCAGCCCGAGATGAACAGGCGGTCGTTCTTCTCGTCGAACTCGGCCACGGCGGCGTCGGCGCGGTCGAAGACCTGAATGACGTTCTGGCCGGCGAAGTCCTCCTCGATGATGCCGTTGACGGCACCGAGGACCTGCTGCTGCTCGCGGAAGTAGGGCTGCGAGAAGTGGATCATGACGACCATGATAATCGCCGCGGCCGGCAGGGTGAGCACCGTGACGCCCGTGAGCGGAAGCGAGATCGACAGCATCATGACGAGCACGCCGATGACCTGCGTGACGGAGGTGATGAGCTGGGTGATCGACTGGTTGAGCGACTGGCCCAGGGTGTCGACGTCGTTGGTGATGCGAGAGAGCACGTCGCCCTTGCTGTGGCCGTTGAAGTAACTCATGGGCACGACGGCGATCTTCTCGGCGATCTGCCTACGCATGCGGTAGCAGATCCTCTGGGTGACGCCCGTCATGAGCCAGCCCTGGATGAGGTTGCAGGCAGACGATGCGAGGTAGAGCCCCAGCAGGATGAGCAGCGTGCGGCCAATCCAGTCGAAGTCGACCGAGCCCGTGCCGCTCACCTTGGCGACGAGGCCCTCGTAGAGCTTCGTGGTGACCTGGCCCAGGACCTTGGGGCCGACGATGTTGAAGATGACCGAGCACATGGCGAAGGCGACGCCGAGGAAGACGGCGATCTTGTGCTGGCCCACGTAGGTGAGCAGCTTGAGCATGGTGCCCTTGAAATCCTTGGCCTTCTCGACCGAGCGCCCGCCGCCATAATTGGCCGCGCGTTTGCCCATGGGCCCGCGCTGGTTAGCGTTGCTCTGCGTCATTATCGCTCGCCCCCCTTCATGACCTGGTCAATCTCGTCTTGCGTGAGTCCCAGCTCGGCAGCCGAGAGCTGCGACTGGGCAATCTCGAGGTACGCGGGGCAGCTGCGCAGCAGTTCCTCGTGCGTGCCCTGCCCCACGACCTTGCCCTCGTCGAGCACGACGATCTGGGTCGCGTGCATGATCGTGGCGATGCGCTGGGCTACGACGACCACCGCGCTGCCCTTCTCGTGCTCCGCCAGCTGCTCGCGCAACTTAGCGTCGGTCTTGTAGTCGAGCGCGGAGAACGAGTCGTCGAACACGACGACCTCGGGTCTCTTGGCGAGGGCGCGTGCGATGGCGAAGCGCTGTCGCTGCCCGCCCGAGACGTTGGATCCTCCCTGGCTGATGTCGGAGGCGTAGCCGCCCTCGCGTTCGGCGACGAAGTCGCTCGCCTGGGCGATGCCGGCCGCGCGCTCCATGTCGGCATCCGTCACGGAGTCGCCGGCGAACTTGAGGTTGCTCTCTACCGTGCCGGAGAAGAGCATGCCCTGCTGCGGCACGTAGCCGATGCGGCGGCGCAGCTCTGAAAGACTCATGTTACGCACGTCGACGCCGTCGAGGG
>NZ_CEVYAT010000095.1:0-6086 GCF_982402205.1 Parolsenella sp.
TTCCGCGCCATGCTGGGCGTGGATGGCGCAGGCGGTGCAGGACCCGCGGGTACCACCGACGCAGCCACCACGGATGCCGAGAAGGGCGTCGGCAACAACGCCGCGCACGCCGGGCAAGACGCCACAGGCGGCTCCGTGACCCTCCACGACGCCGCGCACGAGTGCGGCCAGGGGCTCGTCGCCACCTGGCCCTCAAACGCCCTCGTGGCGCCCCTCGCGGGCATCGACCACGTGGTCACGAGCGATGCTGCGGTCGCCACGAGCGTGCAAACTCTCGCCATCCCCGGCAGCGACCACGCCGCCCTGCTCGCCACCCTCGCCCTGAGCTAGCGCCACACGGGCTACTCGCTGCGCAGCGCCTCGACGGGGTCACGGCGCGAGGCGCCCACGGACGGGATGACGCCCGCAACCACCGTGAGCAGCACCGAGATGCAAATGAGAATCACCGCGGCCGTGGGCGGCAGGCTCATGATGTTCTCGACGTTGTAGTCGGCGAGCACCCAGGCGTTCACCGGGAACGACACGAGCATCACCACGGCGATGGCGAGCACGCCCGCGATGAGGCCCTCGATGAAGGTCTCGGCGTTGAAGACGTTGGCGATGTTGCCCTTCGAGGCGCCCATCGCGCGCAGGATACCAATCTCCTTCTTGCGCTCGAGCACCGAGATGTAGGTGATGATGCCGATCATGATCGAGCTCACCACGAGCGAGATGCTCACGAAGGCGATGAGCACGAGCGAGATCATGTTCACGATGTCGGTGACGCTGCCCATCATGACGCCCATGTAGTCGGTGTAGGAGATGGCGCGGTCGTCGTCGCCGGCGGCCTTGGCGGCGTCGTTGTAGGCGTCGATGTGGGAGAGCACGCGCTCCTTGGCCTCGAAGTCGACGGGGTAAATCTTGACGGACTGCGGGTCCTCCTCGTCGGCGTAGCCCAGCGTGGCGAGGTTGTTGTCATAGGTGAGGCGGCTCGCGTTGGCGTAGTTCGTCATGAGCGAGGTGAGGTCGTCGGCGTCCATGTTGAACTGGATGGCGCTCGCAAAGGCGCTCGCGTCGACGTGGAAGGCGTTCTGCATGCCGCTCGCAATCTGGCTCGACAGGCCGCCCATGAGCTGACCCATGCTGTTCGCGAGGCCCTGCTGCAGTTGGGCCGAGACGCTCGCCATGATGCCCTGGCTCACCTGGGCCACGAGCTGTTCCACCACGCCCTGAAGATAGGGGGCGAGGCTGTTCTGGACGTAGTCGGCAAGGACCTTCTGGAGCCTGTCGGCGATGACGGTGCCCACGGCGGCGCGCAGCTGGGCCACGATCTGTTGGGCGCCCTCGTCGGCGGCCACGTAGGCCGTGAAGGCGTCGGCGAGCTTCTGCGCATCGAGGCCGGCCGAGGGGTTGGCGAGGTACTCGTTCAGCACGTCCCTGAACTGCTGCGAGTTGAGGAAGCCGTTGAGCAGCTGGTTTGCGAGCTGGCTCAGCTGCTCGAGCTGGTCGGGGTCGAGCGAGCCGTCGATGGCGCCCGAGAGGTCGGGCGCGGGTGCGCCGGCCATGATCTTCTCGACGTCGATGCCGTCGGCCACGCCCGACAGGTCGATCTGGACGTTGCCCACGTCGAGGCCCGACAGGTCGAAGCCCTGGAGGTTGAGGGCGCTCGCGTCGAAGCTGAAGGCGCGCTGCAGGGCGGCCTGGTCGACCGAGAACATGCCCGAGAGGTCCATACCCTTCTTGCTCTCGTCCTGCAGCTCGTCGAAGGTCTTGCCGGTGAAGACGTCGACGTCGGGGTTCGCGAGCTGCTGCTGCACGACCTGCGAGCTCGCGGCGCGCGCCATGAGCTCCTCGGTAAGGCCGTGGGTATAGTTGACGCCTGAGGACAGGGCGTTGGCGCTCGAGGAGCCGTTGGGCTTCACGACGCCTACGATCTTGAGGTCGAGGCCGCCTGCCACCTGGCCCGCCATGAAGTCGGCGTCGTTGGACATGTCGGTCCAGCCGCCCGTCTCGTCATTCTTCTTGTAGGCGTCAGATGGGCTCAGGATCTTGAAGCTCGTGTTGAGGGCGTCGTCGTAGGTGAAGTCCACCGCGGTGTCGGGCGTCTCGACGTTGCCATCGGCAGAGAGGGCGCTCGAGACCAGGTCGTTCATCTCGTCGATGTCGAGCACGCCGATGCTGTAGAGCGTGTAGTCGCTGATCTTGCCCGTCTGCGACAGCACGAGCACCGCCTCGTCGGGCGCGCTCGCCCAGCGGCCGGCCACGACGTCGTACTGGGAGTCGAGCAGGTCCTGGTCGTCGATCATCTCGCTGAAAGCCGAGCCCGTGCCCATCATCGTGCCCGCCATGGCGCCGCTCGAGGCGCCACCGCCATAGGCCTGCGTCATCGAGTTGGGGCTGAGCTTCACGGGGGCGGTACCGTCTGCGGCGTTGGTGTAGACGATGGGGCTGATGCCATAGTCGTACTGGATGGCACTCACGTCGTCGGAGATGCCGTCGCCGCCGGCGTCGAGCCAGGCCTTGAAGCTCGTCATGTCGTTTGACTTGACGCTCGCGAACATGTCGCGCAGCACGGTGGCCTCAGGGATGGGCTGGGTGGCGTCGACCTGCGAGGCGTCGGTGACGTCGCCGGAGTCGTCGCCAGTGCGGGCCTCGCCCAGCATGCCCGACAGGTCGTAGCTCTGCTTGGCGATCGACAGTGGGTAACTCGACAGCGTGTCCTGCTCGACGCGGGCGATGTAGTCGTTGACGCCGTTGGAGAGCGCCAGGATCGCCGCGATGCCGATGATGCCGATCGACCCCGCAAAGGCCGTCATGAATGTGCGGCCCTTCTTGGTCATGAGGTTGTTAGCAGAGAGCGCCAGCGCCGTGAGGAAGCTCATCGAGCTGCGGCGGTGCGGCTGCTCGGAGCCCACCTCGGCCGCGGCGAGCCGCTCGCGCTCGGCGTCCGTGACGGGGCGGGTGTCGTCGACAACCTGGCCGTCCTTGATGCGCACGATGCGCGTGGCGTAGTCCTCGGCAAGCTGCGGGTTATGCGTGACCATGATCACGAGGCGGTCGCGGGCCACCTCGGCGAGCAGGTTCATGACCTGGATGCCCGTCTCGGTGTCGAGGGCGCCCGTGGGCTCGTCGGCCAGCACGATCTCGGGGTCGTTCACGAGGGCGCGGGCAATGGCCACGCGCTGCATCTGACCGCCCGAGAGCTGCGCGGGGCGCTTGTCGACGTGATCGCCCAGGCCCACGCGCTCGAGCGCCGCGCGGGCGCGTTCGCGGCGCTCGGAGCGGCTCACGCCCGCAAGGGTCAGGGCCAGCTCGACGTTCTGCAGAATCGTCTGGTGCGGGATGAGGTTGTAGCTCTGGAAGACGAAGCCGATGCGGTGGTTGCGGTAGGTGTCCCAGTCCGCGTCGGAGTAGTCCTTGGTCGAAACGCCGTTGACCACGATGTCGCCGGAGTCCGCGTGGTCAAAGCCGCCGAGGATGTTGAGGAATGTGGTCTTTCCCGAGCCCGAGGGGCCCAGCACCGCCACGAACTCGCTCTCGCGGAAGGTAATGGAGACACCGTCAAGCGCCCGCTGCACAAAGTCGCCCGTCTTGTATGACTTGCGGATGTCGCGTATCTCGATCATGCGCTTCCCATCTCTGCGGCCGGCGAGCCCCTCGCCCGCCGCACGTGTCGTTTACCCGTTCGTGGCGGTCATGCCCCCGCCCGCCCCGGATAGATACCTAATATTGTTAAGTACCTTATCCCCAAGCGCGACGCTCTGTGCCCCATCGTCAAGAAAATGGAGAAAGTCACAGATGCCTGAGAGCGTCGCTGTGCCCGCGCACGGATGAGGCGGAGAGACTGCCCCGCGGCGCCGCGCGCACAAAGGAGGCCCCTCGCCAGGTAGGCGAGGGGCCGCAGGTGCTAGCGATAGAGGGGCAGCTGCCCGGTTACGGGAGCAATCAGCTCAACGTCCATGGGGGCAAAGCCCACGCAGGTCCAGCGGCTGCCGCTCTCGTCGGGCGTGAGCTCGGTGCGGCAGGCGTCGCGGATGCAGAAGAAGTCGAGGCCCTCCATGAGGCCGCGGCTCTCGGCACGGTTTACCAGCGCCGCAAGCGCCCGCTCGCCGTCGACCGCAAGCACGATCTTGGGCTCGCCCTGGCGCACCCAGGCCGCCAGCACGTCGGCGTCGACGGCCGTGCGCGCGAGGCTGCCGCCAAACTCGAGGCCAATGGGGCCCGCCGCGGCGTCCGCCTCCTCGACGTAGCGCTGCGTGCCCGCCAGAAGCGGCGCCACGCTCGCATGCGCCACCTGGGCGGCGAGCTTGCCCGCACTCATGCCCAGCGAGCGGTCGACCACCACGTACTGCCTGATGGTGGGCCCGCCCACGGACTCCTCGGCCGCTTCCTCGCGCGCCGCCTCGCGGCCCGGAACCAGAACCTGTGCACCCATGTGCCCTCCCCTATCTGCGCGCCGCCTCGAGAATGCGGCGCATCTCGGCCTGAACGGCCTGCTCGGTGTTGTTGCCAATGACGCGCTCGGCCACCTGCTTGGCCGCGTAGCGGCCGTTGCCCATCGCGATGGGGTGGCCCACCAGGCGCAGGATCTCGTAGTCGTTCATCGCGTCGCCAAAGGCCATGACCTCGTCGGCACAGATGCCCAGGTAGCCCATGATCTGCTGGATGCCGCTCGCCTTGCTCACGCCCATCTGCATGACGTCGATCCACTTGGAGCCCGACGGCGCAAAGACGAACCAGTCGCCCAGCTCGCGCTGCAGCACGTAGGCCATGTCCATCGTGTAGGCAGGGGTGTCGCAGAAGACCGACGCCTTGAGGATGTTGACCTCGGGATCGGGCACGTCAAAGACGCGCACGGCCTCGAGCAGGTCCTTGTCGATCTCACGCTCAAAGCGGTTCTCGTCGTCGAGCAGGAAGCTGCGCGTGCGGTCGAACAGGGCGATGTGCAGGCAGTCGAAGCGGTCGACCGTCTCCTTGAGCCGCTGCAGGCCAATGTGCGAGAAGACCTCGCGGTCGATGAGCCGGCCCGCCACCATGACCTGGGCGCCGTTGCTCGCCACGAAGTCCATCTCATTCACCACCGGGGCAAAGAACTCGTGGAGGGTGTCGAGGCGGCGGCCCGAGCTCGCGGCGAAGTGGATGCCCGCGCAGCGCAGCTCGTGGATGAGGCCAAAGGTCTCGGGCGGAACCTGGGAGTTCTCGTCGAGCAGGGTGCCATCCATGTCCGAGGCAATGAGCTTGATCATGTGTGTCCCTTCTACGTGGAGGATGCGTCGTGCGAGAGGCGCCGGGCGTGGCACTGGTGGGCTGTGCGGCCGCTCTCGGCCGCAAGCGGCGCCGGCCAGCGGCCGCGGGCGCGTTACCGCTGGGCCACCGCGAAGCGCGCCACGAGCTGCTCGAGCATGTCGACCGTGAGCTCGAGACTGCGCACCGGGATGAACTCGCGCACGCCATGGCAGTTGTACCCACCCGTGGGCAGGTTGGGGCACGGAAGGCCGCGCAGGGTCAGCTGCGAGCCATCGGTGCCGCCGCGCACGGGCACGGTCACGGGGTCAAGGCCCACGGCGTGCATCGCGGCGTAGGCGTTGTCGCGCAAAAAGTCCATGCCGTCCATGTGCTCGACCATGTTGCGGTATTGCTCGCGTACCTCGACCTCGATGGCGCCCTCGCCATAGCGGGCGTTGAGGAAGGCCGCGCAGTCGGCAAGCAGCTGCTTGCGAGCCTCGAACTTGGCCGAGTCGAAGTCGCGAACGATGTAGGTGAGCGTGGCCACGCCAGCGCTGCCCGAGACCTCGATGGGGTGGAAGAAGCCCTCGTAGCCCTCGGTGTGCTCGGGGCGCTCGGCCGCCGGCAGCAGCTCGTCGAACTCGCGCAGCAGCGTGATGGCATTCACCAGCACGTTCTTGGCGCTGCCCGGGTGCACCTCGACGCCGTGCGCCGTGACGGTGGCCTGCGCGGCCGAGAAGCACTCCCAGTTGAACTCGCCGAGCGTCTCGCCGTCGACCGTGTAGGCCCACGTGGCGCCAAAGTCGTCGAGGTCGAGAAGCGCCGCGCCGTGGCCAATCTCCTCGTCGGGAACAAAGGCCAGCTTGAGCGTGGGGTGGGAG
>NZ_CEVYAT010000096.1:0-6063 GCF_982402205.1 Parolsenella sp.
CGCCTGCCCTCGAAGCGGTCGCTGGCCGAGCACCTGGGCGTGAGTGTCGCTACGGTCGAGGGGGCCTATGGCCAGCTGGTGGCGGAGGGGTACGTGAGCGCCCGCGCCCGCAGTGGCTTCTACGCGTGCGACCTGCCGGGCATGGTGGCGCATGTGACGTCGCCGCAGGTAGATGCTGCCGTACATGCCTCGGGCGATAGCCAGACGGACTTGTCGTGGACCCCGCGCGCATCGTGGTGGGCGCGGGTGCTCAGATGCTCGACGTGATGATTGCCCAGCTCATGGGCCAGGCCAGCGTGTTTGCGCTCGAGGACCCGGGGTACGTGAGGCTCACGAGGATCTACGAGGCGTGCGGGTGCGGCGTGCGCCATGTTCCGCTCGATGGGCGGGGCGTGCAGATGGCGGGACTTGAGGCGTCGGGTGCAAACGTGCTCCACCTCATGCCGTCCCACCAGTTCCCCACGGGGCTCGTGACGTCAATAAGCCGCAGGTACGAGCTTATGGGCTGGGCCTCAGCCCAGGAGGGGCGCTGGCTTGTCGAAGACGACTACGACTGCGAGTTTCGCCTGGCGGGGCGTCCCGTGCCGGCACTTGCGAGCATCGACGCGGACGGACGCGTCATCTACACCAACACGTTCTCCAAGAGCTTGGGCGCGGCCCTGCGCCTCGCCTACATGGTGCTTCCCGAGGAGCTGATGGAGCGCTATAGCCGTGAGCTGGGCTTTTACTCGAGCACCGTAAGCTCGGTGCAACAGGTTGCGCTGGCTCGCATTCTCGAGGGCGGCGACTACGAGCGCCACGTGGCGCGCGTCCGCAAGCGCTGCCGCGACCTGCGCGACGAGCTCGTGGGTGCCTTGCGCGCGCGACCCGATGCTGGCAGGATTGGCATAGAGCAGGCAGACGCCGGCCTTCACCTGGTGCTTCGTGTGGACACCAGGGCCAGCGAGGAAGAGATTGCCGCCCGCGCCGTTGCGGCGGGCCTGCCCGAAGCGTGCCTCGTGCCCCTGTCGCGCTACGCCTTTGAGCGTGCGAGTGGCGCCCGAAGCGGCGCTGCGCGCCGCTTCGTCGTACCCTACGACGCCCTCGACCCCACCCGCGTCGCTATTCTGGCCTCTTTGGCCTTCGACGAGCCATCCCTTAAATAGGCTAATCAACTTTTTCTTGCCTAGATCTTTGACTCTGGAGTAGACAGCCGATTGTATCTTGCAAAAACCCAGTTGAGTAAAGTCACAATGGCCTTTCTACTTTGATGGGTGCGACAAAAGCACGAAATAGTTGATTAGGATCCGCCGCCGCAGCGCGTTTGCCGAAATCCCCTTCGTCTCGCTGCTCACCGAAGCGTTGTCTGTTAGCTTTTTTCTACCGAGGAAGGGGGCATCATGGACGGCGTGCTTTGTGGCCCAAGTGCTTTCAAATACTGGCGGATACCCCCGCAAGTACTTTCCCTGTGTCCGCCTCTGCCAATTGGCGATTTTGCTCGTCATAGGTCAGACTATCTTGAGCACCCGCTGGTTAAGGAAATCCTAGGTTTACCGTTGAGTCGTTTGCTCGTGGGCGGCCGCCATCCTAACTCAACTTCGAATCTCACCAACCATGCTTGGTCTGGCCCACTGCCGCCTGGGGCGGTTGTGCAGAGCGAACTTGGCATTGAGGTTGCCTCGCCGGCGTTTACCCTGCTCACGCTGGCCAATCAGGTCTCCTACATCACGCTTGTGATGTGCGCCTACGAGTTGTGCGGGTCCTTTGCCGTGTTCAAGCCATCGCCCCGAATCGAGGAGGCGCTGGCCAGCCCAAGGAATCATGCGGCGCTCAACATGTCTGGCGCCTGGGAGCGGGTGTGCTCTGCGAGCGGGAAGGCCTCTAACCTTTGGAGCCGCGAGCCACTCATTGACATCGATGAACTGCGTAACTTCGCCGCGAACACGGATGGCATGCGAGGCCACCGTGCGCTGGTTCGCGCCGCCAATGATGTAAGGGGAGTTGCTGCCTCGCCCTTCGAGGTGCAGGCGGCGATGCTGCTCAGCCTCGATACGCGGCTTGGTGGCTGCGGCTTCAAGGACCTGCAGCTCAATCGCCGTATCTGGTTGAGCGTATCGGCTCGGGCTACATCGGGTCGCAGCTCCGCCATTGCCGATCTTTACTTTGAGGGCGAGGAAGGCGTTAAGCTCGACATCGAATGCCAGAGCCGCTTGATCCACAGCAGCGCCCCGGCGGCAATCGAAGACTCGAATCGCTCGCTTTCGCTGCAGATGATGGGCGTAACCGTTCTCCCCATCACGTTCGAGCAGGTCCATGACGAGAAGCGCTTCGACAGACTTGCTGATCACATCGCAAAGGTGCTGGGCAGGCGTCGCGCAAGGCGCTCCGAGCGTTATCGAGTTGTAGAGGTTGAGTTGCGCGCGCAAATCTTCTGCGACTGGAGCTGCCTCGTGGCCTAATCCCGGCGCTTCGCAATCTCGCGGCAGCGCTGCGTAAGCAGCTCGTAGACCGCGCGCGCGTCACCGCCGAGGCAGCCAAGATGGCGCCCGATCGTAGCCTCGTCGCCGCGGGCGGCGGGGCCGGTAAGGGCGTTGGCGGGGCCGTCCTCGGCCACGTGGCGGGCGTTGCCCAGAAAGAGGGGAGCCAAGGCCCGCTCGGCGCCCGCGTGATCGAAGCCGCAGTTCACAAGCTCAGAAACCGCCATGTCGTAGAGGCCCACCACAAGGTTCGAGGCCATGACGGCGGCGGCGTGGTAGCGCGCCTTTTGGGTGCCGTCGATCTTCACAACGGCGGCGCCAAGCTCGCGAACAATGCTGCCGAGAAGGTCGCAGGCACACTCGTCGCCCTCAACGGCAAAGGTGCAGTGGCCAAGCTCGCGCCACGAGTCGAACCTGCTGCTCACGGCATAGAGGGGGTGCAGCGACGCCACGCAAGCCCCCGCCCCGCGGCACGCGTCCAGCGCGCTCGACGGCGTGGCGCCCGAGCAGTGCGCCACGATCTTGCCGGCCAGGTCGAGCCCGGCGAGCTCGCGACCCACCTCGGCGATGGCCGCGTCGGGGGTCGTCACAAAGATGACGCTCGCGCTGGCCACGCACTCCTCGAGCGAGTCAAACGCACGGCCACCGGCAAACGCCGCTGCCTCGCGCGCGCTCGACTCGCTGCGAGAGAAAAAGCCGGCAAGGCGGATGCGCTCGCTGCCTGCCATAAAGCGGGCGAGCGAGCAGCCAACCTTGCCGGCCCCAACAAACGCGATGTCAACGACGTTGTTCACGCGAGCCTAGTCGTTGCACCCACAGCCGCAGGAGTTGCAGCCGCAATCGCAGCCGTTACCCTCCGGCTCGTAGATGAAGTTGTCGATGAGGCGGGTCTTGCCAATGTAGACGGCCATGGCGCACAGCACCGGCGCGTCCTCGATGCGCTCGATTTGCACGATGTTCTCGAAGTCGACCATCTTGACGTAGTCGATCTTGGCGAGCGGCTCGGCCTCGATGATGGCGCGCATGGCGTCAAGTACGGTCTTGGCGTCGCGCTCGCCGGCCTCGACCATGCGCTGGCCGGCAAAGACGGCGCGCGACAGGCACAGGGCCGCGGTGCGCTCCTCGGGCGAGAGGTAGGTGTTACGCGAGCTCTTGGCCAGGCCGTCCTCCTCGCGGACGATGGGGCAGCCCACGATCTTGATACCAAAGTTGAGGTCGCGCACCATGCGGCGGATGACGGCGAGCTGCTGGGCGTCCTTCTGGCCAAAGTAGGCGCGGTCGGGCGTCACGATGTTGAACAGCTTGGAGACAACGGTGCACACGCCGCGGAAGTGGATCGGGCGGGTGAGGCCGCACAGCTCGTGCGTGAGCTCGTCCATGTTGACGTAGGTGCAGGCGTCTGCAGCGTACATCTCGCTGGGCTCGGGGTGGAAGACCAGCGCGGCGCCGGCCTCCTCGCACAGCTTGCAGTCGCGCTCAAAGTCGCGCGGGTAGCTCTCGAGGTCCTCGTTGGGGCCAAACTGCGTGGGGTTCACGAAGTCGGAGACAACGACGCGGTCGTTCTCGGCGGCGGCGCGCACGATCAGGCTCTTGTGGCCCTCGTGCAGAAAGCCCATGGTGGGAACGAGGCCCACGGTGAGACCCGCGCGCTTCCACTCCCTGACCTGCTCGCGAACCTCGGCGACGGTGGTGACTGCCTGCATTAGTTGTTCCTCCTGATCTGGTCCATGACCTCGGGGTCAATCTTGAATCCGTTCTCGATGGCGGGGAAGCTGCCGTCCTGCACGGCGGCGGCGTAGGCCTCGTAGCCCTCGCGCATGGCATCTCCCACCTGGGCAAACTGGCGCACGAACTTGGGCTTGAACCCGCCAGGCGTCATGCCGAGAAGGTCCTGCGCCACCAGCACCTGGCCGTCGCAGCCCGCGCCCGCGCCAATGCCAATCGTGAAGCAGTGGGTGAGCTTGGACGTGATGAACTCGGCAAGGTCGCGCGGGACGCACTCGAGCACCACGGCAAACGCGCCGGCGCGCTCGACGGCCAGGGCGTCATCGACGATGCGCTGGGCGTTCTCGGCGCTCTTGCCCTGCACCTTGAAGCCGCCAAAGGAGTTGGCGCTCTGCGGGGTCATGCCCACGTGGCCCACCACGGGAATGCCGCTCTCGACGATGGCGTGGATGGTCTCCTCGCAACGCACACCGCCCTCGAGCTTGACGGCCTGGCAGCGGCCCTCCTTCATGAGGCGGCCGGCGTTGCGCAGGCCCTCCTCGACGCTGGCCTGGTACGACATGAACGGCATGTCGCCCACCACGAAGGTATCGCTCGTGGCGCGGGTGACCGCGCGGGTGTGGTGGATCATGTCGTCCATGGTCACGGGGATGGTGTCCTCGTAGCCCAGCATGGTCATGCCAAGCGAGTCGCCCACCAAGATCATGTTGATGCCTGCGGCCTCGACGATGCTGGCCATCGTGTAGTCGTAGCTGGTGACCATCGTCACCTTTTGGCCCTCGGCAACCTGCTTGGCGAGGGTGAGAACCGTGTTCTTTGCCATGTGCTTCCTTTCGCGCCCGGGTTGCGGGGGAGGGCGCCTTGCGGCCGGCATGGTGCCGGTCCAAATGTCTATTGTAGGCTGTTCAAGCGCCTAGAGGTGCATATCTTCGAAGACGTCGCTCCAGGAGAGGCCCAGCGAGCGCACGACTTCGAGGTCTGCCGCGAGCCAGTCGACGCTAAGCAGGCTGTCGCGGTCGAGCCAGCGCAGGGCCTCGTGGTCGAGCATCTGGAGCTCGGTTTCCGCGGGGACGGGCGCGCAGAAGACGTCCATGGTGATGGAGAGCTCGGGGTAGTCGTGGCGCACGGTCGAGAAGGGCCAGAGTACTCCGAGCTCGATGCCCAGCTCCTCGCGGATCTCGCGGCGGCAGGCCTGCTCGGCAGACTCGCCGGGCTCGAGCTTGCCGCCGGGCAGCTCCCAGCCGTCCTTCATGCCGTGGCTGCGCTGGGCTGCCAGGATGCGGCCGTCGCGAATGATGATCGCGGCCGCCACGTGCAGGTTGTCGTTGGGCATGGTGCCTCGCTTTCTGGGCCGCCTCGCGGCCGCGTGGGTGTCGCGTGGATTGTACCCATGTTGGGCCCGTGGCCGTGAATAAAGCTGCCGAGAAGAACATGGCCGATAAACGCGCTGCCGAGAAGGACGTGGCCGAGAAGAACTCTGCCGAGAAGAGCGCTGCCGAGAAAAGCGCCCGAAAGCGCGCCACCAACAAGGCCTACCACGCGTCCAGGCCCATCTGCAGCAGGTAGACCTCCTCGCGCAGCTCACGGGCGCCGACGCGGGAAAGCTCGCCGGTCTCGTGCAACTCGCGGATCTGCTCGAGCTCAAAGGCAAGCGCCTCGGCCTCGATCTCGCGGCACTGGGCCTGAACGCGGGCGCGCCACTCCGTGCGGGACGACCCACTGCGCACGTTGGCCGTGGCGGCTAGCTGGGCGCGGTGCTCGCCCGCGATGATGCGGGCCGCGAGCTGCTGCTCGTCAGAGAGCTCGGGTGCCCAGGCGCGCAGCTGGTCGATGGCGTGGCGCTCGGTTGCGGCGTGAAGGCTTGCGAGCTGCTCGCGCTCGG
>NZ_CEVYAT010000097.1:0-6040 GCF_982402205.1 Parolsenella sp.
AAGTAAGCCTACCTAAACATTTGCAGTGGCGCGAGGAGAGCGCCCAAAGGAGGAGCCATGTTCGTCAACGTCATCATCGTCGCGGTCATCGTCGTGGCCTGCGTCGTCATCGTTCGCGGCTACGTTGCCCGGGGCGGCAAGGGAGACTGCTGCGGCGGCGTCGACATCGTGCGCAGCCACGGGCCCAAGGACCGCGACGCCTCGCACTACGCCCATGCCTACGACGTCGTCGTCACGGGCATGAGCTGCGAGAACTGCGCCAAGCGCATCGCCACAGCCTTCAACGAGCGCACGGGCACGATGGCCACCGTCAACCTCGCGGCGGGCGTCGCCCACGTGCGCACCAAGGAGGCCGCCTCGGCCGAGGACCTGCAGCGCGTCGTGCGCAACGCAGGCTATGGCACAGGCAAGGTCACGGAGCTCTAGGGCAACAACCCAGCTATAAGTTCCTGTAAACTTAGATTTTTATTATCCAAGCTATCGCAAGAGGTACTGTGAACACGCAAGACATCGCAACCTTCATCCGTCGCAACCTGCGGCCGGCAAGCATCGCCTGGTGCGCGCCGTTCGTCGTCCTCGCCATCGCGCTCGCCAACCTGGTGGGCGCTGGCACCGTGGTCATGGGCGAGGACACGTTTGCCCTCATCCAGCTGCTCTGCGTGCTCGGCGTCGCCCTCTCCCTGCTGCGCGAGCCGCTGCTGCGCCCGCTCGACCGCCTCGCGGACTCCGAGAGCCGCATCAAGATGGTGACCGGTCGCGTGCTGCCGCTGCTGCGCGACTGGGCGCTGCTCGCCTTCGTGGTGGCGGCCACCTGCACGGCGCTCGAGGTGCCGTGGAACACGAGCCTTGCCGACGTCGACGCGGGCCTGCTCGCCCTCGAGCGTGGCTGCGTCACCGCCGTCGTGGTCTGCGCGTGGCTCGTGGGCCAGCGCCGCGGCTGGCTCGTGGCCGTCTGCACGGCAGGCCTCTCCGCCCTCGGCATCGCCCAGGGGTTCCTGCTCACCCTCAAGGGCACGGCCATCCTGCCCTCGGACCTTCTCGCCCTGGGAACGGCCGCCTCGATGGCCGACGGCTTCACCTACGAGGTGACACCCCTCATTGCGCAGGGCATCCTGCTGCTCGTGGCCTCGCTCGACGCCTGCGTGCTCATGCGCCCGGTCGGGCGTCCCATCGGCCGCGTCTGGGGCCGCGCCGCCGTCACCGCAGGGCTCGCGCTCGTCGCGTGCCTCTCTGCCTACAACTCCTACAACGCCCTTGACCTACACGACGACTACAGCATCCAGATCGACTACTGGTGGCCGTCCAACAGCTACTACCAGTACGGCATGCTGCCCACCTTCATGACGATGGCCAAGGACATGCAGATCACCATGCCCGAGGGCTACACCGATGAGGAGGCCGCCGGCACCGAGGACGCGCTTGCCCAGGACTATGACGCCGCGACCGACCCCGCCACCGCACAGGCCCGCACCGACCAGTTCAACGCCGTGAAGCCCAGCGTGGTCGTGGTCATGAACGAGACCTTCGCTGACCTCAGCTCCATCTACGGAGACCTTGGCGTGGGCTACGAGGGACCCACCTACTTCAAGAGCATCGACGACGCCCTCGTGCGCGGCAACCTCACGGTGTCTGCCTACGGCGGCGGCACCTGCAACTCGGAGTTCGAGACGCTCACGGGCAGCAGCCTCTCCTACATTGGCATGGGCCTCTACCCCTACACGCTCTACGACTTTGACGACACTCCCAACCTCGCCCGCCAGTTTGCCGAGATGGGCTACGACACCACGGCGATCCACCCCAACCTCTCAACCAACTGGAACCGCGAGAGCGTCTACGAGCAGATGGGCTTCAACCGTTTCTACGACATCTCGGCCTTCGAGGACGCCCCCGTCTTCCACAGCGGCGTGATCGACGCCGCCACCTACCAGAAGGTGCTCGACCAGCTCGCGAGCAGCGACACACCGCAGTTCGTCCTCGACGTGACGATGCAGAACCACAGCTCGTACAACCAGTACAACATCCCCGAGGACCGCCTCACGACCTACAACGCGCCCTACTGGGACCAGGCCGGCAACGACCAGCTCAACGAGTACCTCTCGTGCATCCAGGCCTCCGACCAGGACCTGCAGTGGTTCATCGAGCAGCTGCGCGGGCTCGACCGCCCCGTGGTGCTCGTCTTCTTTGGCGACCACCAGCCCAACTTTGGCATGGCCCTCGACGACGCGCTCTATGGCGACACGGGCCAGACCGCGCACTCCGCGCGCGCCTACCAGACCAACTACCTCGTCTGGGCCAACTACGACGTGGCCGCTACGGGCGAGATGCGCTGGGAGCAGGCCTCGACGAGCACCCTGGGCGCGCTTACGCTCGACGCCATCGGGGCGCCGCTCACAAGCTACCAGAAGGCCGCGCTGGGCGCGCGCCTGTCCATGCCGGGCATCAACCTCTTTGCCTACCAAGACGGAGAGGGCTTCTGGCACACCACGAACGGCAACTCCGCCGACGAGCCGGCCCAAAACGCCGAGGCCGAGTACGCCGCCGAGCGCGCTCTCGAGGCGTGGCGACAGCTCGCCCACGTGCAGTACCTCGAGTTTGCCAAAACGGTGCAATAGCTCCTTCTCGCCCAAGCGAAGCATAGAGCACCGGCTGTACCATCGGTTCGTCCATATTATGCGTCTGAGCTCTGTAGATGCGTATTTTGGATGAACAGGGAAAGGCAAGAACCACACGCAACGCAGCGCAGGGCGCCCGTGACCAACCAGTTGCGGGCGCCCTACTTGATGAAACGCATGCCCCTGCGGGTGCCTCGATCGACGCAAGCATGCCCAGCCGCTCGACACCCACTACCGCGCGGTAGCAATAACAAAAAAGGGGCGCCTCAAAGAGGCACCCCTTCCCAAGCGTATGTAAGTCGAACTTAGGCGAGCTTACGGACGTTGGAAGCCTGGAGCTTGCCGTTCTGACCGGTGGTGATGTCAAACTCGACAGCCTGGCCCTCGTCAAGAGTCTTGAAGCCGTCCATCTGAATCTCGGAGTAGTGGACGAACAGGTCGTCGCCGTCCTCGCGAGAGATGAAGCCGTAGCCCTTGTCCGGATTGAACCACTTAACAGTACCCTGAGCCATGACGTGCCTTTCTTTCGTTTGCCCCTCCGGGGGCAACAAATGCGCTTGCGCGCTGAACAAAAAGTGACCCTAAAGTCACGAGGAATAGTCTACCCCAGCCCGCGCTCCTTGCCCACGAGAAACGCAAATTAGCCGCGAGCGGTACCGGCGGACAAGAAAAGCCCCTCGCGGAGCCGCAGGCGGTCGCGAGGGGCTTGCGAGCGGGCAGCTACGCCCGCGCAAGGCTCATGAGACGAGCTTACAGGTAGGCCACGGCCTTGATCTCGACCTTGGCGCCCTTGGGCAGCGCGGCGACCTCGAAGGCGGCGCGGGCCGGGTACGGGGCAGCGAAGAACTCGGCGTAGACCTCGTTCATGGCGCCGAAGTCGGCGATGGAGTCGAGCAGGACGGTCGTCTCGGCAACGTCGGCCATGGTGGCGCCGGCGGCCTCGAGGACGTTCTTGACGTTGGTCAGGCTCTGACGGGTCTGGGAGGCGATGTCCTCGCCGGCGAACTCGCCGGTGGCGGGGTCGACCGGCAGCTGACCGGAGACGTGGATGCAGTTGCCGGCCTTGGTGGCGGCGGAGTAGGGACCAACGGCGGCGGGAGCCTTGTCGGTGACGATAGCCTCGATAGCCATGTAAATCTCCTTCTAGTCGATGCCGCTGGCGGCGGCATATGTCTTGCCCCTCGCGGGGCGTGATACCAAATGAAAACGGGCGTGCGCGCAGCCAGGCCGCTCACGCACATGCGGGATGCGCAACGCGGTGTTGACCCTAGCGGCTCACGTAGCGGCCGGGCTTGATGCCCGTGGGCTCGCCGTCGCGCGCGGCGAGGACGCCGTTCACGAACGTGAGACGGGCGCGGCCACGGCACTCGAAGCCCTCGAACGGCGTGTGGTCGACGTTCTGGTGCTGTGTGGCGGCGCTGATCGTCCACTCGACGCTCGGGTCCCAGACGCAGATGTCGGCGTCGAAGCCCTCGGCGAGGCAGCCCTTGCGCGGGAACATGCCAAAGACCCTGGCAGGGTTCTCGCTCATGAGCCGGCACAGGTCGGTGGGGCCAAGCTCGCCGGCGAACGTGGTGGCGATGAGCGCGGGGCGGTGCTCTACGCCAGCGCCGCCGTTGGGGACGGCGCGGAAGTCGTCGGCGCCGCGGTCCTTCTGGCCGTGCAGATTGAAGCTGCAGTGGTCGGTGGCAATGGTGTCGATCTCGCCGTTCA
The DNA here is from genome assembly GCF_982402205.1 of Parolsenella sp. Classification (NCBI taxonomy): domain Bacteria; kingdom Bacillati; phylum Actinomycetota; class Coriobacteriia; order Coriobacteriales; family Atopobiaceae; genus Parolsenella; species Parolsenella sp. The sequence continues at coordinate 4,326 of NZ_CEVYAT010000097.1, forward strand.
CAAGCGCCTCGCGCAGGGCGCTGCGGTCGGCCGGCTTGCGGGGCGGCGGGCTCATGACGAACTCGAGGCCCTCCAGGCCGTCCTCGCCGTCCTTGAGGAAGCAGGTGTCGTCGAGCAGCAGGTACTGCGGGCAGGTCTCGACGAAGATGTTCTTCTGACCGCGGGCCTTGGCAGCGCGGATGGCCTCGAGGCCCAACTTGGTCGAGAGGTGTACGACGTTCACGCGGGCGTCGCCGGCGAGGTGGGCGAGGTAGAGCAGGCGGCTGATGGCCTCGGCCTCGCAGACGTCCGGGCGGCTCAGGGGGTGTCCCTCGGGGCCGTGGATGCCGCTCTCGTAGACACGCTTCTGAAGGGCGTCTACAAGCGTGCCGTTCTCGCAGTGCACGCACAGGGTGCCGCCGAGCGGCTTCAGGGCCTCGAGCACCTCGAGCGTCTCGGCATCGTCGAGGCGCAGGTGGTCGTAGGCGAAGTAGGTCTTGAACGAGCAGACGCCACGCTCGCGCATCACGGCGAGGTCGGCACGGTTCTCGTCGTTCCACTCGGCCAGGGCCATGTGGAAGGCGTAGTTGGCCGTGCAGGTGCCGTCGGCGCGCTTGTGCCACTCGTCAAGGGCATCGGGCATGGTAACGCCACGGTCGGCCGTGGCGTAGTCCACGATCGTCGTGGTTCCGCCGCAGGCAGCGGCGCGCGTGCCCGTCTCGAAGCTGTCGGCCGTCCAGTCGATGCCGGTCCAGCACTGCATGTGGGTGTGCCCGTCGATGAAGCCGGGGAAGACCCAGCAACCCGTCGCGTCGTGCACCTCGTCGCCGTCGGCGGGCTCGATGTGGGCCGCGATGCGGGCGATCTTGTCGCCCTCGAGCGCCACGTCACCACGGCGCAGGCCGTCGGGGCACACAAGCGTTCCACCCTTGATGATGACCATGCTAGTTACTCCCTCCACGAGCAAGACCACTCTCGATAATCTCGCGGCAGCGCCCAAGCTCGTCGGGCGTGTCGATATCCCAAAGCTCCCACGGCCAAGAGGCCTCGACGCTCAGCACGCGCACGTCATCGGCGCCAAGCACGCTCGAGCCACCCGTGTCGCCCTCCACGCCGAGAAGCGCCTCGAACAGGCTCGCGGGGAACAGCACCGGTGAGCCGGGACGGCCGCGCCAGCCAAGGCGCACGCAGGCGTCGGGGTTGGCGGCGCTCACGGTGAGCATCGTGCGCAGGCTCCCCTGCTCGATGAGCGGCTGGTCACCCGGCACGAAAACGCAGGCCTCCCAGCCCTGGCTCTTGGCATAGGCCACGGCGGCACGCATGGAGTCGCTCTGCTCGAGCTCGCCCGAGGGGCGCACATGCTCGATGCCGCGCTTGTCGCAGATGGCGTCGACCTCGGGGGTGCCACTCGCCACGACCATGGGGAGGCCGGGCGGCACGCAGCCCAGGGTGCGCTCGATGACGGGCTCGCCCATGAGGGGCTCTATGAGCTTGTTGGCGCCAAAGCGATGTGCGTGGCCCGCCCCCAGCACGGCGACGCCCACGAGGCGGGCACTGGCGTCCTGGGCGGCATGCGTGCTGGCGGCGACGCCCGGCGCAAAGGCGGAGGCGTACTGGGCGTCTGTCGCCATCTCGCAGGCGGCGGTCCAGCGCTCGTAGCAGGCAAGCAGCTCGTCGGCCTCGGGCGTGGGCGTGGAGCCGCCACCGCCCGAGCCGCCAATCACGCGGGTGGTAAG
>NZ_CEVYAT010000098.1:0-6016 GCF_982402205.1 Parolsenella sp.
CGGTGCACTCGGCCGCCGCGCAGACGCCGGCTACGTGCCGCACGACTCCGTGAGCGCCGCGGCCGAGTGCACCGAGCTCGACGACCTGTCAGAAAACTAGGGACCACACCCTCCAAGCGAAAGGACCCACCATGATCGTTGCCATCGACGGCCCCGCCGGGTCGGGCAAGTCAACCGTCGCGCGTGCCATGGCGGTGCGCGAGCACCTCACCTACCTCGACACGGGCGCGATGTATCGCTCCGTGACCGACGCCGCCCTCACCCGCGACCTCGACCTCGACGACGCGCGGGCCGTGAGCGAGCTTGCCCGCGACCTCGACATCGTGCTCGACAACGGCGAGCAGGGCCCCGTCGTCATCGTCGACGGCCAGGACCGCACGGACGCCATCCGCATGCCCGAGGTCGATGCCAACGTCTCGAAGGTTGCCGCCATCCCCGCCGTGCGCGAGGCCATGGTGGCGCTGCAGCGCAAGGCCGCCGAGAGCACGAGCGTCGTGGCCGAGGGTCGCGACATCGGAACCGTCGTGTTCCCCGCAGCCGAGGTCAAGGTCTTCCTCACCGCAGATCCCAGTGCCCGCGCCCGTCGCCGCGCGGTCCAGCGCCAGGGAGGCAACACCGCGACCGACGCAAACGCCCAAGCAAACGCCGAGGAGCAGGCTAAGATCGAGGCCGAACTCATCGAGCGCGACCGCAAGGACTCCACCCGCGCCACCGCCCCCCTCAAGCCCGCCGAGGACGCCGTCCACATCGACTCGACCGAGCTCACGGTCGACGAGGTCTGCGACAAGATCTGCGAGCTCATAGAAAGGGCACGCGCATGAGCGAGGCCAACGGCAACAAGCCCGTCAAGAAGCCACGAGAGCCCAAGAGCGCCGAGGGCGGCTATGACTTCGTCCGCAACGGCATGGACGAGTACCCTGCGCCCACCCGCGCGCTCTTCAAGTTCGTCGCCTTCGTGGTGAGCGTGTTCAGCCGCATCGTGTGGCCCACGAGCTTCGAGGGGCTCGACGACTTCGTCGACCACGTGAGGGACCACGGCTCGGTGCTCGTGATGAACCACACATCGATGGTCGAGCCGGTCGTGCTCATCTGCGAGCTGTGGCACCGCGGCGTCCGCGTGCGCCCGATCTACAAGATCGAGTTCGAGAAGATCGGCCCCGCCAAGTGGCTTTTCCGCAGGGTTGGCGGCATCCCCGTCGACCGTGGCACCGCAGACCTCAAGGCGCTCAAGGCCGCGCGCGACGCGCTCATGCGCGGCGAGACGGTGCTGATCTATCCCGAGGGCACGCGCATCAAGAACGACGAGCAGCCCGTCGAGATCCACGGAGGCTTCGCGATGATCGCCCAGATGGGGAAGAGCGACGTCGTGCCCTCCGCCGTCGTGGGCGCGGCAGACCCCTACAAGACGCGTCCCACGCGCAGGCGCAAGCCATACGTGCGCTTTGGCGTGCCGCTCACCTTTGACGAAGTGGGAGGCTCCGGACGCAAGGAGAAGGTCGCCAACATGGAGAAGGCCGCTATGGAGCAGGTCTACGCCCTGCGTGACGCCCTGCGCGAGGAGCACCCCGGCCTCTGGTAGGCCACCACGCCACGAGCAGCCCAAGACTAAGGAGCACCGACACGATGGCTCGCCCAACCATCACCATCGCAGACCACGCGGGAGCCTGCTACGGCGTTCAGCGCGCCCTCGACCTCGTCGACCAGGTCGCGGCAGACGCCACGGGACCCGTCCACACGCTGGGGCCGCTCATCCACAACCCACAGGTCGTGGCCGGCCTTGAGGCCAAGGGCGTCACCGTCGTGAGCGAGGTCCCCGATGCGGGCGAGGGGGACGACGTCACCCTCGTGCTGCGCACCCACGGCGTCGTGCCGCAGGTCGAGCGGCTCGCGGCGCAGCGCGGCCTTGCCGTCGTCGACGCCACCTGCCCCTACGTTAAGCGCGTCCATCATGCGGTCGAGCGCCTGCAGGGTCAGGGGTACCAGATCCTCGTGGTGGGGGAGTCGGGCCACCCCGAGGTCGAGGCGATTCTGGGCCACGCCCCTGGGGCCATCGCCGTAGCAGACGCCGCCGCGCTCGACGACGTCCACGTCGAGCCTCGCGTGGGCGTCGTCGTGCAGACCACGCAGGCCAAAGCCACACTCGACGCCGTCGTGTCGAGCCTCACCGGAGTCGCCCGCGAGGTATGCGTCGTGAACACCATCTGCGCCGCCACGAGCGAGCGCCAGAAGGCCGCCCGCGAGCTTGCCGCGCGCTCGGACGTCATGGTGGTCATCGGTGGCCGCAATTCCGCCAACACGACGCGCCTCGCCACGATCTGCTCGGCATCGTGCGCGGCGACGCACCACATCGAGACGTGCGACGAGCTCGACGCCTCGTGGTTCGAAGGGGCCGCCACGATCGGCGTCACCGCGGGGGCGAGCACGCCCACGGCACAGATCGACGAGCTCGTCGAGGCCATCGGCCGTCTTGTGTGATTGCGGCGGCTTTGGCGCCCACTCGCGAACGCCCCGCGAGCCCCATGCTAGAATTTCTCGTTTAGTACACCCGAGCAAGGAGCACTAAATGGCCAAGCCCATCGTCGCCATCGTCGGCCGCCCGAACGTCGGCAAGTCCACGCTGGTGAACCGCATAGCACAGAAGAAGGAAGCCATCGTCCACGAGAGCCGCGGCGTCACGCGCGACCGCAGCTACCACGAGGCCGACTGGAACGGCGTCGACTTCACGCTCGTCGACACGGGCGGCATCGAGACCGGCCGCTCCGACGACGCCTTCGCTGGCCACATCCGCGAGCAGGCCGAGGCGGCCTGCCAGGAGGCCGACGTCATCGTGTTCGTCGTCGACGCCACCACGGGCGTCACCGAGGAGGACGAGACGGTCGCGCGCATCCTGCGTCGCGCCGGCAAGCCCGTTTTCCTCGTCGCCAACAAGCTCGACAACCCCGCCGACGAGAAGACCCTCTGGGACTTCTACGCCCTGGGCCTCGGGGAGCCGCGCCCCATCTCGGCCACCCACGGCCACGGCACCGGCGACCTGCTCGACGAGGTCGTGGCGGCGCTGCCCGAGCCCGCCGAGGAGCCCGAGTACCCAGCCGACGCCCTGCGCGTCGCCATCATCGGACGCCCGAACGTGGGCAAGTCCTCGATCACCAACCGCTTCGCGGGCAAGAACCGCTCGATCGTCTCCGACGTCGCCGGCACCACGCGCGACGCGCTTGACGTCGTGGTCGAGCGCGAGGGCAAGCGTTACCGCCTCGTCGACACGGCTGGCATGCGCAAGCGCAACCTCGTCCACGAGGACGTCGAGTACTACAGCCTCGTGCGCGGGTTGCGCGCCATCGACGAGGCCGACGTGTGTCTGCTCGTGGTCGACGCCTCCGAGGGCGTCACCGAGCAGGACCAGAAGGTCGCGGGCCTTGCCATCGAACGCGGCTGCGCCCTCATTATCCTGCTTAACAAATGGGACCTCGTCCGTACCGAGGAGCAGCGCGAGGACGTCATGATGAGCGTCGCTCGCCGCATGACGTTTGCCCCCTGGGCTCCCGTCATCCGTGTCTCGGCCCTTACCGGCCGCTCGCTCGACAAGGTCTGGCCCGTCGTCGACCGCGTGGGCGAGGCCCACTCCGGCAAGGTCCCCACGGGCACGCTCAACAACCTGCTCGCCCAGATGCGCGAGAGCGGCCACACCGTCTCCAAGGGCGCCAAGCGCCTGCGCATCCAGTACGCCAACCAAACCGGCAACTGCCCCCCGGCCATCACGTTCTTCTGCAACTTCCCCGAGCTCGTCGACGACAACTTCAAGCGCTATCTCGAGAACCGCCTGCGTGAGCAGTTCAACCTCGAAGGTACGCCGGTGAGGCTGCGCTTCCGCAAGAAGCAGAGCTCGTAGGTTCGCGCACACCCGACCGGAGGTTTTCAGGACATGCAGGTCAACGTGGCGGCCCTCGTCGCCTATCTCGTCGCGACGTTCTTCGTCTGCGGCATTCCGTTTGGCAAGATCATCGCCCGCGCCAAGGGTGTGGACATCCAGCGCGTGGGCTCGGGAAACATCGGCACCACCAACGTCGCCCGCGAGATTGGCAAGGGCGCCGCTGTTCTCACGCTGCTCTTTGACGCCGGCAAGGGCGCGCTTGCCACGGGCCTCGCCGGCGCGCTCTTCCCGCAGTGGGTCACGGGCGGCGTCGCCTGCGACCCCACGGGCGCCGGCGCCTGGTGCGTGGGCCTCGTGATGATGGCGGCCGTCTGCGGCCACATCTTCTCGCCGTTCCTGGGGTTCCACGGCGGCAAGGGCATCGCCGTAGGCGTGGGGTCGCTGCTGGGCTTCGCCTGGCCCGTAGGGCTCATCGAGCTTGGCATCTTCATCGCGATCGCCTACCTCACAAAGCGCGTCTCGGCAGGCTCCGTCACGGTGGCCGGCATCGTCGGCCTCGTGCTCGCCCTCTTCTACGGGCCCAACCTGCCCCAGGACCTCATCGTCGAGGCCGCGGGCCTCGTCGTGGTGTGGGCGCACCGCTCCAACATCAGAAAGCTCGCCCGCGGCGAGGAGAAGCCCTTCTCGTTCCACAAGAAGGGCGACCCCGTTGCGCCCGACGACCCGTCCGTGGGGGCAGACAAGTGACGCGCGCGGCCGTCGTTGGCGCAGGCTCGTGGGGCATCGCCTTCTCCGGCCTGCTCGCGCACAACGTAGACGAGGTCGCGCTGTGGTGCCACTCGCAGGCATCCGCGCGCGAGCTTGACGAGAATCGCCGCAGCTCGCGCTACCTGAGGGACTACGAGCTCGGCCCCAACGTGAGCGCCACCGCAGACCTCGCCGAGGCCGTGCGCGGCGCCGACGCCGTGGTGCTCGCCACGCCCTCGTCGTTTCTGCGCGGCGTGGCCCACGAGCTGTCCTTCTATCTGGGGGCAGACACCGCCGTCCTCGTGCTCACGAAGGGCATCGAGCCCCACTCGGGCCTGCTTATGAGCGAGGTCGCGGCAGACGAGCTGGGTCACCCCGAGCGTGTGGCGGCGCTCAGCGGCCCCAACCACGCCGAGGAGGTGAGCCGCCAGATGTTCTCCGCGGCCGTCCTGGCAGCCCCCTCGACCGACCTCGCGCAGCGTCTACGCGGCATCGTGGCCACGCCGGCCTTCCGCGTCTACGTCTCGCAGGACCTGCGCGGCGTCGAGACGTGCGGCGCCGTCAAGAACGTCATCGCTATCGCCTGCGGCGCCTGCGCGGGCCTGGGGCTTGGCGATAACACGCTCGCCGCCATCATGACCCGTGGCATCGCAGAGATCGGAAGGCTCGTCGCAGCCCTCGGAGGGGAGCCCATGACCTGCATGGGCCTCGCCGGCATGGGCGACCTGGTCGCCACCTGCACCTCACGGCACTCGAGGAACCGTCGCTTTGGCGAGGCCTTCGTGCACGGCACCACGCTCGAGGAGTTCGAGGGCCGCTCGCACATGGTGGTAGAGGGCGCCCGCGCGGCCGAGAGCGTGCGCGAGCTCGCTCACGCCAGGGGAGTCGAGGTGCCCCTCGTCGACAGCGTGTGGGACCTCATCCACGGCGGCGTGGGCATCGAGAGCATCAGCGCCCAGCTCACGGGCCGCGCCCCCAACACCGAGTTCTACGGCATGGACCACAGCTAGCCCAGGCCGTTCGCACCATAGTCCGCAGCCTACGAAAGGAAGCACATGCTCGAAGACGTCATGATCGCTCCGTCGATCCTCTCCGCCGACATCGCCCACCTCGCCGCAGACCTCGAGGCCATCTCCACGGCCGACTACGTCCACGTCGACGTCATGGATGGCCATTTCGTGCCCAACCTCACGTTTGGTCCCAACGTCGTCAAGGCCGTCAAGGCCTGCACCGACGTCCCCGCCGACGTGCACCTCATGATCTCGAACCCCGACGAGATGGCCGTCGAGTACGCCCGCGCCGGCGCCGACCTCGTCTCCTTCCATGTCGAGGCCGCCACGCACGCCCACCGCATCGTTTCGGCCATCCACGAGGCGGGTGCCAAGGCCGGCATGGTCATCA
>NZ_CEVYAT010000099.1:0-5933 GCF_982402205.1 Parolsenella sp.
CGCGGGCGTCATCGCCGTGCAGCTACACACGGGCGGCATGTGGCACCTCGACGCCGGCATGTGCGCGGCCGGCCTTGCCGAGCTCGACGCCGCTGCCGCCGAGGCGGGCGTCGATGCCATCGACCTCGCGGTTCTCGAGAACGTGGGCAACCTCGTGTGCCCCGCCGAGTTCGACACCGGCGCCTCCGTCAACGTTGCCATCCTCTCGGTGCCCGAGGGTCACGACAAGCCTCTCAAGTACCCGCTCATGTTCGAGGTCTGCGACGTGGTGCTTGTGAACAAGATTGACGTGGCGCCCTACTTCGATTTCGACCTGGACGCCCTCGAGGCAAACGTCCACCTGCGCAACCCCAAGGCCAAGATCTTTGCGATGAGCGCCAAGACCGGCGAGGGCGTTGAGGCCTGGACCGGCTGGCTTGCCGAGGCCGTGGCCTCCTGGAAGGCCGGCACCTTCTCCAAGGACGCCCCCGCCAACGAGGACGCCCCGCACTACCCAAGCGTCTAGCGAACGAATCGCGAAGAAGCGTGACAAGGCCCCAACCCCTTTGTCACATCCGTGCCCATAAGGAGACAAGATGATTCTCAACGGACCTGGCATTTCCTACACCGAGCCCGACATCGGCTCCGAGTTCGTGCCGCCCATCCCCGAAAACCCGCGTCCCGCGATTGTGGCCCTCTGCGAGCACTGCACCAACCGCATCCTCGGCAGGAAGGAGCTTCTGCCCTACGAGTACTGGAGCTTTGCCGAGGCGGCCACCGACGAGCAGGCCACCATGCTCTGCAAGCTCAAGATGCGCGTTCCCTACACACTCGACGCCGCCGTGAGCGCCACGGGCATCGCCGCCGAGAAGCAGTGGGTGCTTCCCATGCTCGTGCCCGGCTCCGCCGAGTTCCTCAACATGCGCCCCGCCGAGCTCAAGGACCACCCCGTCTACGCCAAGTTCTTCGAGCAGGCCTCCAAGGGCCCGCTCTCCAAGGCCACCCCGATGGTGCCGCCCGGCGGCGCCGGCATCGGCATGCACGTGATTCCCGTCGAGCAGGCCATCGAGCACGAGAACCAGTCCATCTCGATCGAGCACATCAAGCACTGGCTCGACAAGTACGACGGCAAGTACGCCGCGAGCACCTGCAGCTGTCGTGCCAGCCGCGACACGCTGGGCGAGGGCTGCGGCGACGACTTCAACGACTGGTGCATCGCCGTGGGCGACATGGCCGACTACGTGGTCGAGACCAACCGCGGCCGCTACATCACGCGCGAGGAGGCCCTCGAGATCTTCCAGCGCGCCGAGGACAACGGCTTCGTGCACCAGATCACCAACATCGACGGCGAGAACAAGATCTTCGCCATCTGCAACTGCAACGTGAACGTCTGCTATGCCCTGCGCACCTCGCAGCTGTTCAACACGCCCAACCTCTCGCGCTCGGCCTACGTGGCGCGCGTCGAGTCCAGCAAGTGCGTGGCCTGCGGCCGCTGCGTCGAGGTCTGCCCGGCCGGCGCCGCCAAGCTCGGCCAGAAGCTGTGCCTCAAGTCTACCGGCAAGGTTCCCAGCTATCCCGTGCAGGAGCTGCCCGACGCCGCCAAGTGGGGTCCCGAGAAGTGGAGCCCCGACTACCGCAACAAGAACCGCGTCGAGACGCACGAGACGGGCACCGCCCCCTGCAAGAGTGCCTGTCCCGCCCACATCGCCGTCCAGGGCTACCTCAAGCTCGCGAGCCAGGGCCGCTACACCGAGGCCCTTGCCCTCATCAAGCGCGAGAACCCGCTGCCGGCCGTCTGCGGCCGCCGCTGCGAGGACGCCTGCACCCGCGGCCGCATCGACGAGGCCATCGCCATCGACGAGGTCAAGCGCTTCATCGCCCAGCAGGACCTCAACGCCGAGACCCGCTACATCCCCTCGCAGGTGCGCCCCAAGGTGCGCGGCGACTTCGAGGAGAAGGTCGCGATCATCGGCGCCGGCCCCGCGGGCCTCACCTGCGCCTTCTTCCTAGCCGAGAAGGGCTACAAGCCCGTCGTGTTCGAGAAGAACGCGCGCCCGGGTGGCATGCTCACCTACGGCATCCCGGCCTACAAGCTGGGCAAGGACGTCGTGCAGGCCGAGGTCGACGTCATCGAGGCCATGGGCGTTGAGTTCCGCTATGGCGTCGAAGTGGGCCGCGACGTGACGCTCGCCCAGCTGCGCGAGCAGGGCTTCTCTGCCTTCTATGTGGCCATCGGCTGCCAGGGCGGCCGCCGCGCCAACATCCCCGGCGAGGATGCCGAGGGCGTCACCGTGGCCGTCGACTTCCTGCGCAAGGTTGCCGAGGCGCAGCTCGACGGCGGCGTGGCCGAGCCCGTGAGCGGCAGGGTCGTCGTCGTGGGCGGCGGCAACGTCGCCATCGACGTGGCCCGCACCGCCGCCCGTCTGGGCGCCGAAAGCGTCGACATGCTCTGCCTCGAGGCCCGCGACATCATGCCTGCCTCCAACGAGGAGGTCGCCGAGGCTGAGAGCGACGGCGTGCGCCTGTCGTGCGGTTGGGGCCCGGCCGAGGTCCTCGCGCAGGACGGCCACGTTACCGGCGTGCGCTTCAAGCGCTGCACCAGCGTCTTTGACGATGAGGGTCGCTTTGCCCCCACCTACGACGAGGCCGACATGATCGACGTCGCCTGCGACCAGCTCGTCCTCTCCATTGGCCAGAGCATCGAGTGGGGCAACCTCCTCGAGGGCTCGGCCGTGGAGCCGGGCCGCGGCCAGGGCGCGGTGGCAGACCCCAAGACTTACCAGACCGCCGAGCCTGACATCTTCGTGGGCGGCGACGTCTACACCGGCCCCAAGTTCGCGATCGACGCCATCGCCGCCGGTCACGAGGCGGCCGTCTCGATTCACCGCTTCGTGCGGGGCGGCACGCTCACCATTGGCCGCAACCCGCGCAGCTATCGCGAGCTCAACCGCGACGACATCGAGCCGGGCTCGTATGACACCACGAGCCGCCAGGAGCCCGCGATCGACCACGAGCGCGAGCGCACGGCCCCGTTCGAGGAGTACGCCCAGGGCTTCACCGAGGAGCAGGTACGCGCCGAGACCGCCCGCTGCCTGGGCTGCGGCGCCTCGATCGTCGATGCCAACAAGTGCATTGGCTGCGGCCTGTGCACGACCAAGTGTGCCTTCGACGCCATCCACCTCCACCGCGAGCGCCCCGAGTGCTCCACGATGGTCAAGTACGAGGAGAAGATCCCCTCGCTGCTCAAGTACGCTGCCAAGCGTCAGTTCAAGATTATGTTCAACCGCAAGTAGCGGCTGAGCGTTCGCCATGGGGTGCCCGCTGCCGCCATCGCACGCGGCGCGGGCGCCCCGCTTTTGTGTGGAAGGGGAGTGCGCGTGCACGAGCTGGGAATCGTGTTCTACATCATCGACGACGCCAAGAAGGCGGCCACGGACAACGGCCTCACGAGCGTCAAGAGCGTGACGCTCACCTTGGGCGAGGTCTCGGGCGTGGTGCCCGAGCTGCTCGAGGACGCCTGGACGTGGGCTTGCAAGCGCGAGCCCATGATGGAGGGCTGCGAGCTTGTGGTCGAGCCGCTCACCGCCGTGACCCACTGCGACGGCTGCGGGGCCGACTACCCAACCGTGGCGCACGGCCGCACCTGCCCGCATTGCGGCAGCGAAGACACCTACCTCTTGCGCGGCCGCGAGGTGGTTCTCTCACAGATCGAGGCCTACTAGCAGGCCGGGGACAGGGGGACGGGTCTTTTGTCCCCGCACTTGTTACAAGATTCTTTCTCGCGTGTTGCCGGTTGTTGGATGTAACGGACGCGACACATCCGCTGCGTAAGGTTGCAAAGGCCTGAACCCACACGGAGAAGGACTAAGACCATGGAGTCTCACCAGCAAGACGCAACCAACGAGGGGCTGTATCGCCCCAGCTACGAGCATGATGCGTGCGGCATTGGCGCCATCGCCCAGCTCAAGGGCGTGCGCAGCCACCAGACGCTCGACGATGCCCTGTCGGTGCTCGTGAACCTCGAGCACCGCGGTGGCAAGGGCCTCGAGCGCAACACCGGCGATGGCGCCGGCGTGCTGTTCCAGGTGCCCCACCGCTTCTTTCGCAAGGAAGCGCAGAAGGAGGGCCAGCTGCTGCCCGACGAGGGCGACTACGGCGTGGCCATGCTCTTCTTCCCTCACTCCGACGAGTGCGGCGAGACCGATGGCGTGGCAGACCCCGAGGCCGTCGCTGCTGCCATCCGCGTCTTCGAGGAGGGCTGCGCCGAGTGCGGCGTGCCCCTGATGTTTTGGCGTCACGTGCCCGTTGACCCGCATGACCTGGGCGACACGGCCAAGGCCTGCATGCCCACGATTCTGCAGGCGTTCCTGCGCCGTCCCGAGGGCGTCGAACGCGGCCTTGCCTTCGAGCGCAAGCTCTACGTGTGCCGCCGCACCATCGAGCGCGCCGCCGACGCCAACCCGGCGCTCGCAAACAAGATCTTCTACGTCTGCTCGATGAGCGCCCGCACCATCGTCTACAAGGGCATGCTCGTCGCCACGCAGATGCGCCGCTTCTTCACCGACCTCAGCGACGCCGCCGTCGAGACGGCGCTCGCCCTCGTCCACTCCCGCTACTCGACCAACACGACGCCCAGCTGGGAGCGCGCGCACCCCAACCGCTACATCATCCACAACGGCGAGATCAACACCCTGCGCGGCAACGTCTCCTGGATTCGCGCCCGCGAGCCAAACCTCTACAGCCCGGCGCTGCAGCACGACCTCGAGCGCGTGCTGCCCATCATCAACCGCGAGGGCTCTGACTCCGCCATCCTCGACAACGTGCTCGAGTTCCTCACGATGAACGGGCGGCCGCTCGACCGTGCCGTGACGCTCATGATCCCCGAGCCGTGGGACCACAACCCCAACCTCTCCGAGAAGCGCCGCGCCTACGACGCCTACCAGTCGATGCTCATGGAGCCCTGGGACGGCCCCGCCGCGATCGCCTTCACCGACGGCCGCATCCTGGGCGCCGTCCTCGACCGCAACGGCCTGCGCCCGGCGCGCTACTACGTCACCCGCGACGACCGCATCATCCTGTCGTCCGAGGTGGGAACCATCGACGTGGAGCCCGAGAACATCCTGCGCGCGGGCTGCCTGGGCCCGGGCGAGATGCTCGAGGTCGACCCCGCCCAGGGTCGCGTGATCTGGAACGACGAGATTCGCGACAAGTACGCCAACGAGAAGCCCTACCGCGACTGGCTGGGCGACGAGACCCTCGACATCCACGACCTGCGCGAGCCCAACGCCGCCGAGCTGCCGGCCGAGCCCGACGCGGGGCTGCCCCTCACCGAGCGCCTCGCCAAGCACGGCTACCACTACGACGACGTCGACGAGCTCGTGCGCCCCATGGCCACGGCCGCCAAGGTGCCGCTCGCCTCGATGGGCGTCGACGCACCGCTCGCGGTGCTGTCGGGCAAGACGCGCAGCTTCTTTGACTACTTCCACCAGCTGTTTGCCCAGGTCACAAACCCGCCCATCGACGCCATGCGCGAGAGCCTCGTGACGAGCTCGGTGCTTTACCTCGGCAACCACGGAAACCTCCTCGAGGACTGCCGCGACACCTGCCGCCTCGTGCGCCTGCAGGGGCCGCTGCTTACCCACGACGCCTTCCGTCGCATTTGCGCCATCGACCGCGTGGGCTTCCGCACCCAGGTCTTCCACGCCACCTACCGCCGCGACGCCGGCGAGGGTGCGCTTGAGGCCGCGCTTGCCCGCCTCAACGACGAAATTGCCGAGGCCGTGCGTGGCGGTGCCAACATCGTCGTGATCTCCGACCGCGCCGCGGCCGGCGAGGTGCCCATTCCGAGCCTGCTCGCCCTGGGCAGCGTCCACAACCACCTCATCCGCACCGGCCTGCGCATGCTCGCCGACATCGTGGTCGAGACCGGCGACGCCGTCTGCGCCCACGACTTC
>NZ_CEVYAT010000100.1:0-5868 GCF_982402205.1 Parolsenella sp.
CAGCGCCGCCGGCGTGGTAGGGTAGCGGCGTTGCTCAACCGCCATCGCGAGGAGAACGCATGCAAGAGCTCAGCCAGCGCACGTCGCAGTTCACGGACTCCGTGATTCGCCGCATGACGCGCGTCTCCATGAAGTATGACGCCATCAACCTGTCCCAGGGCTTCCCCGACTTCGACCCGCCCGCGGCCATCACCGACCGCCTGGCCGAGGTGGCCCACACCGGCCCCCACCAGTACGCGATCACCTGGGGTGCCCCCAACTTCCGCGTCGCACTCGCCGCAAAGCAGAGCCCACGCATGAACCTCGACATCGACCCCGAGACGCAGATCGTCGTGACCTGCGGCTCCACCGAGGCCATAATGTGCTCGGTCATGACGGTCACCAACCCCGGCGACCGCGTCGTGATCTTCTCGCCGTTCTACGAGAACTACGGCGCCGACACGATCCTGTGCGGGGCCGAGCCCACCTACGTCGAGCTGCGCGCGCCCGAGTTCACCTTTGACGAGGCCGAGCTCGAGGCCGCCTGCGCCAAGAGCGGTACCAAGGCCCTCATCCTATGCAACCCCTCCAACCCCACGGGCCACGTCTTTACGCGCTCCGAGCTGGAGTTCATTGCCAAGATGGCCGAGAAGTACGACCTGTGGGTCATCACCGACGAGGTCTACGAGCACATCGTCTACGCGCCCTACGAGCACATCTACTTCGCGAGCCTGTCCGGCATGGCGCAGCGCACCCTGAGCTGCAGCTCGCTGTCGAAGACCTACAGCATGACCGGTTGGCGCCTGGGCTACGTCATCGCCCCCGCCGACGTCATCGACCGCGCCCGCAAGGTGCACGACTTCCTCACCGTGGGCGCCGCCGCGCCCCTCATGGAGGCGGCCGTTGCGGGCCTCGAGCTGCCGCAGTCCTACTACGATGAGCTCACGGCGCTCTACACCCACAAACGTGACCTGTTCTGCGGTGGCCTGCGCAGCCTTGGCTTTGACTTCGTCGAGCCGCAGGGCGCCTACTACGTCATGGCCAACGTCTCGTCCCTGGGCTACGCCGACGACTACGACTGCGCCGTCGACCTGTGCCGCAAGGTGGGCGTGGGCGCGGTTTCCGGCTCGTGCTTCTTCGAGGCACCCGAGCACCGCTTCGTGCGCTTTCACTTCGCCAAGTCCGACGAGGTCCTCAAGGCCGCGCTCGACCGCCTCGACGGCTGGCGCGAGAAGATGGCCCAGTAGGGGGCGGGGCGCCGCCGACCGGCGCCTGGCGCCTCGACAGCTACCTGTGCGGCGCCCGGTAGTTTGCACCTTGATGCCAGCCGTTTGGCAAAAGCCCTGCTCGCGCAGAGCGTTTGCCGCGGTTACGCATCGTTAACAAAAAAGTCCTTGCGCCGGGTAGGGTTTGGCGCGTATAGTCGCTGCCAACAAGCGCACGAGGCGCTTATCGACCACAAGAGAGGAGTACACCATGTTCCAGTCCATGAACAACAACTGGTGGTGGCGCAACTCGATCTCTCTCGGTCGATGGTGAGTCTTGTCGCGCCACATCTACGCGAAGCAAAAGGGCTCCCGGTTCGACCGGGGGCCCTTTTTTCGTAGCTCGGCGGCGTGCCCGAGCGGGGCGGCTCCCCACGGCTAAGCGCGCAACCCCTCAGCAAACAGGCCCGACGACCACAGGCCAGACGAAAGGATTACCACCATGTCCGAGAACAACCAGCAGGCTCGCACCGTCAACACCAACGACCGCGACAAGCTCGACCTCCAGGCCCTCGTCCTGCTCGCGGTGCTGCTCGCCGTCGGCTTCATCCTCAACTTCACCGTCGGTAAGGCCATCTCCTCGATCTCGGGCGGCATGATCAGCCCCGAGTTCATCATCTCGGCCTTCTGCCTCACGATCCTGGTTGTGCGCCCCAACATCGGCCAGGCGCTCATCATCGGCCTCATCTCGGCCGCCGTCATCCAGATCACGACGACCTCACCGTTCATCGACTTTGCCGCCGAGGGCGTCGCCGCCATGCTCATGGCCGGCATCGTGGGCGCCGCCTCCAAGAAGGGCGGCGTCTCCGCCCCCGCCGCGGCCGTCGCCACCTTCGTGACCACCGCGGTCTCCGGCCTCATCTTCATGGTCATCAAGATCGCGATGGTGGGCGCCGCCGAGCAGCTCGCCGCCGCCATGACGCCGGTCGTGCTCCTCACCGCCGTGTTCAACGCCATTCTGGTTGGCGCCCTCTACGTGCCAATCAAGAAGGCCCTGAAGCTCAACGACTAGCACCAGACCCTGCCGAGACTAACCAACAAACGCCAGCTCAAAGCCCGTAGGCACATTCTCGCGCCCCGTGCGCCCACAGAGAGGAAGCCATCATGGCCACCGAAGCCCGCACCGTCTCCGCCTCCGCCAAGTCCGCCGGCCTCGTCGACATCAAGTCGCTCGTCCTGCTCGCCATCCTGCTCGCCGCCGGCTTCATCCTCAACATGACGCTTGGCAACGCCCTCGCCATCGTGGGCATCAAGCCGCAGTTCATCATCGCCGCCTACGCCCTCACGATCGCCCTCACCAACGCCAACCTCGGCCAGGCCGCCATCTATGGCCTGCTTTCCGCCGCCGTCATCCAGCTCACCACGTCGATCCCGGGCCTCAACTTCGCCACCGAGCTCGTTGCCGCCCTCGTCATGAGCGCGCTCGTTCGCACCGGCGTCGACCGCGGCCTCAACCCGCTCGTCGCCGCCTTCCTTACCACGCTCGTCTCGGGCGGCCTGTTCGCCGTCGCCGGCACCGTGATGATGGGCGCCGAGCTTGCCACTGCGGTCGTGAAGGTGCCCATCGTCCTCGGCACCGCCGTCTTCAACGCCGCCGTGGTCCAGGCCCTCTTCTTCCCGCTCAACAAGGTTCTCGGCAAGTAACATCGATACCATGGAGGAGCGCCATCGCGGGCGCTCCTTTCTTGCGCCGCCACCGTGCGCGGCAGCGCGGGCAAGCAGGCCCCGCGCCCGCCACCTGGCGACGCGCGGGCGGGCAACCCCGATGCGCGCGCCATGAAGGTGGCGCCGCGCGCACCAACCTCCCAAGACTCGAAAGGCTCACATGGGAACCGCAACACCAATCATCGAGCTGAGGGACGTCTCGTTCTCCTACGACCGTGGCCGCGACAAGGCGCTCGACGCCGTGTCGCTCTCTATTGGCTCGGGCGAGTTCGTGGGCGTCATCGGCCCCTCGGGCGCCGGCAAGTCGACGCTCGCCGCCGTGATGAGCGGCGCCATCCCGCACCACTTCTCGGGCCAGCTCTTTGGCGCCACACTGGTCGACGGCCACGACACCTGCGACGTCACACTCACCGACATCTCGCGCCTCGTGGGCAGCGTGCTGCAGGACATCGACGCGCAGATGGTCGCGTCGGTGGTCGAGGACGAGATGCTCTTTGGCCTCGAGAACTTTGGCGTGCCACACGACAAGATCGAGGAGCGCCTCGCGGACGCCCTCGCCTCCGTTGGCATCTCAGACCTGCGCGACCGCGAGATCGCGACCCTCTCGGGAGGCCAGAAGCAGAAGGTCGCCATCGCCGCGATCCTGGCGCTCGAGCCGCGCGTGCTCGTGCTCGACGAGCCCACCGCCGCGCTCGACCCGGCCAGCTCGCGCCACGTCTTCGACATCCTGCGCCAGGTCAACGAGCGCATGGGCATCACGATTGTGGTCATCGAGCAGAAGGTGGCGCTGCTGAGCGAGTACTGCGCCCGCGTCGTGGTGATGGAGAAGGGCCGCGTGGCCTTTGACGGCACGCCGCACGAGGTCTTTGCGCACGGCGAGGAGCTGCGTGCGATGGGCGTCGACAGCCCCCGCGTGGCGCGTATCTCCAACAGCCTGGCAAGGCGCGGCCTCATCGAGCCCGGCCTGCCGTGCCTCAACGTTGCCGAGGCAACCTCGCTGGTGGCGGGCCTGGTTGGCCCGGACGCGCGCGAGGTTGGTGCCAGCCGCGCGCCCGCGGCCTCGCCCCACGCGCCCGCCGCCCGCTCGCACGCCGAGGGCGCCGAGCCCATCGTCGAGCTCACGGGCGTGAACTTCACCTACCCGGGTGGCGGCGCCTCGGTGCGCGACCTTGCCATGCGCGTCTATCCCGGCGAGCTCGTGGGCATCGTGGGTCAGAACGGCGCCGGCAAGACCACGCTCACCAAGCTGCTCAACGGCCTGCTCAAACCCAGTTCGGGCGAGGTGCGCATCGCCGGCCTTTCGACCTCCGAGGTGCCCACGAGCACCATCGCCGCCCACTGTGCCACGCTCTTCCAGAACCCCGACCACCAGATCTGCAAGGACACGGTGCTCGAGGAGATTGCCTTTGGCCTCGAGCTCCATGGGGTCGACCCGGCGGAGGCCAGCGAGCGCGCCGCCAAGGTCGCCGAGCGCTTTGGCCTGCCCGCCGACGAGGCGCCCTTCTCGCTCTCGCGCGGCCAGCGCCAGATGGTGGCCCTCGCGAGCGTCGTGGTCTGCGGGCCCGAGGTGGTGCTGCTCGACGAGCCCACGAGCGGCCTCGACTACCGCGAGTGCATGACGGTCATGGAGACGGTGCGCGAGATGGCCGAGCGCGGCAGCGCCGTCATCATGGTGTGCCACGACATGGAGGTCGTGAGCGACTTCGCCGAGCGCCTCGTGGTGATGGCGAACGGCCAGATCCTCGAGCGCGGCGTGGCCGCCGAGGTGTTCTCCAACGGCCCGCTCATGGAGCGCGCCTACGTGGCGCCCCCGCAGATGGTGCAGCTCGCCTCCGAGCTCTCGCGCGAGGTCTCGCCCGCGTTTGCCCAGATGAGCGAGGTCTCCGACATCGTCGACACCATCGAGGGGATGATCGTCCGTGGTTAACGTCATCGACTACGTGCCGGGTGCCACCGTCCTGCACCGCCTGAACCCGGTGGCAAAGCTGGGGCTTGCCGCCGGCATCATCGTCGCCACCTTTCTGGCAGACACGTTTCCGCTGCTCGTTGGCTTGCTCGTCCTCACGCTGGTGCTGGGTGCCTACGCGGGCGTGCTCAAGAACCTGCTGTCGCTGCTCAAGCTCCTCGTGCCGCTCGCCGTGGTGATGCTGCTTCTGCAGACCGCCTTCGTGCGCGAGGGCGACCCGGTCGTTGCCTGGATGACCACCGAGGGCCTCGTGACCGGCGGCAAGGCCTGCCTGCGCCTGCTGGGCGTGGCGCTGCCGCTCATCCTCATGCTCACGGTGACCAAGCTCAACGACCTCGCGAACGCCTGCGTCGAGGTGCTGCACGTGCCGTATCGCTACGCCTTCACGTTCACGACGGCGCTGCGCTTCGTGCCCGTGTTCTCGCAGGAGATGAACGCGATCATGGAGGCCCAGACGGCCCGAGGCGTCGAGTACGACACCAAGAACCCCATTAAGAAGATCAAGCTCATGCTGCCGCTGTGCGTGCCGCTGCTCGTGAGTTCGGTGGGCAAGACCGACGCGACGGCCCTGGCCGCCGAGCAGCGCGGCTTCTACCTGCGTTCGCGCGAGAGCAGCTACAAGCGTTACCCGCTCGCGGGCATCGACTTCGCCGCGCTCGCGGTGGCCGTGGCCCTCATCGTCTGTGGTGCCCTGCTCTAGGCGGGGGCAGGGGGACGGGTCTTTTGTCCCCGATTCTTGGGGACAGAGGGACAGGCCTACTGACGGGCCAAAGGGGTCGGGTCTGTTGGCACGCCCCGGGGTGCCAGCACCGCCCCGTTGCGACCCGCGCTGGTGTGCCAGAGGGCCCGGGTCTGTTGGCGCGTGGGGCTCTGGGGCGCGCTCGTGTACCTCGTCCCAACTCGTGGAGCTTTCATAGGCGGGCGGCTGGGTTTGTGCCCGGTCGCCCGTCT
This sequence comes from Parolsenella sp., assembly GCF_982402205.1. Taxonomy (NCBI): domain Bacteria; kingdom Bacillati; phylum Actinomycetota; class Coriobacteriia; order Coriobacteriales; family Atopobiaceae; genus Parolsenella; species Parolsenella sp. The sequence continues at coordinate 5,827 of NZ_CEVYAT010000100.1, forward strand.
CGTCTATACTGAATCAACGAGCGCGCTCGGTGGGTTCGGGTG
>NZ_CEVYAT010000101.1:0-5737 GCF_982402205.1 Parolsenella sp.
CGCCCGCACCCCCTACCCGCCCACAGCCATCCCGCTCTCCATTGGCGCGGCGGCGGGCGGCGTGGCCGGCAAGGTCGCCTTCAACGCCATCCGCGGCTCGCTGGGCACGCCCGAGACCGTGGGCGCGGTCCAGGCGGCGGTCCTGTTCGCGCTCTCGGCCGCAACGGTCATGTACACGCTGCTTCGCTCGCGCGTGCGCACGCTGCACATCACGGGCACCGTGGCGAGCGCGTTCATCGGCGCCGTCACGGGTGCCATGTGGGCGTTTCTCGGCATTGGCGGAGGCCCCTTCAACCTGGTGATCCTCACCCTGCTGTTCTCGCGCGAGACGCGCGACGCCGCCCGCGAGTCCATCCTTATCATCGCGTTTTCGCAGGTAGCAAGCCTCGCCTACACCATCGCGTCGGCCAGCGTTCCCGAGTTTAGCCCGCCCATGCTCGTTGCGATGGCCACGATGGCGGTCGCAGGCTCGGTCGCGGGCAAGCGCGTCGCAGCGCGCATCTCGAGCCGCGGCACCGACGCCCTCTACGCGCTCACCCTCGTGGTCGTCATGGCCCTGTGCGCGCGCAACTTCCTGGCGCTGCTGTAACGCAGTCCTTACAAGCGCGGGCCAACGCTGCGCAACATGATCCCTAAAAGCGGGTATAACCCCAGAACAGGTACGTAAAACCGCGCATTCGGGGGTCAGGCATGGATTTCTCAGTCGTCTTCTCCAGCAAGACGGGCAACACCAAGCTCGTTGCCAAACGCATCCGCAAGCTCATGGGCGAGCAGGACTGCACCTACTTTGGCAGCGCCGAGAACGCGCCTAAGGCCGCGGGCAAGGCCAGCGTCGTGTTCGTGGGCACCTGGACCGACAAGGGCAGTGCCACCGACGACGTCATGGCGTTTATCCACTCGCTCGACGGGGCACGCGTGTTCCTCTTTGGCACGTGCGGCTATGGCCAGGACGAGGCCTACTTCAACACTATCCTGAGCCGCATTCGCGAGGGCCTGAGCAAGAACTGCGAGGTCATCGGCTCGTTCATGTGCCAGGGCAAGATTGCCGAGGCGGCGCTCGAGCGCTACCATGCCATGCTTGCCGCGGCCGAGCCCGCGAGCCCCGAGGCCAAGCGCGCCCAGCTGTTCATCAAGAACTTCGAGGAGGCCCGCAGCCACCCCAACAACGACGACCTGCGTGCCCTTGAGGCCTCCCTGCGCGCCGCGGGCCTCGTCTAACGCCTCGCGGCGTCGGCAGATCCGCCGCACATCGCCTAACAGCACAGCCAGCGCCGGGCCGGAGCCACCTCCGCCCGGCATTTTCATGCCGCGAGGCCACCTGCTTCGCCTCGCGCCAGGCACCTCGCATAAGGCAACCAGCCGCGCTCCACACAAAAGGGCCGCCTCCCGCATAAGCAGAAGACGGCCCCTATCAACCAAGGTCTCAGGCACTACTTGCCCGCAACGCCCTCGGCGCCGGCCTCGTCGGTGCCAGCGGCCTCGGCCTCGTGCACGCCCATCGCGGCAATCTGCGCGGCGGCAGCCACGCCCGCGGCGCGCTCGCGCTCGACGCGGCGCTCGGCCCACACGCGGTTGGGCAGGCCAAACAGGTCCATGAAGCCCTTGGCGGCCGTGCGGTCAAAGGTGTCGCCCTTGTCGTAGGTGGCCAGGCCAAAGTCATACATCGAGCTGTCGGCACGCGAGCCGATAACGGTGCAGCTGCCCTTGTACAGGTGCAGGCGAACCTCGCCGGTCACGGTCTTCTGCGTGCTCGCGAAGAACGCGTCAAGGGCGTCCTTGAGCGGCGAGTACCACAGGCCGTTGTAGACCTGGCGGCTCCAGTCGTGCTCGAGCTGCAGCTTGGTGTGCAGCACGTCACCCGGCAGGCACAGGCCCTCGAGCTGCTTGTGCGCCATGATGATGGCGAGGGCGCCCGGCTGCTCGTAGCACTCGCGGCTCTTGAGGCCCACGAGACGGTCCTCAATCATGTCGATGCGGCCAAAGCCGTGGCTGCCCACGATCATGTTGAGCGCGGCGATGAGGTCGTAGAGCTTCATGCGCTGGCCGTCGATGGAGACGGGCAGGCCGCCCTCAAAGCCCAGGACCACGTCGCGGGCCTCGTCCGGGGCGTCCTCGGGGTCAACGGTGATGGACCAGGCGCCCTTGGGGGCCTCGTTCCACGGGTCCTCGAGCACGCCGCACTCGATGGCGCGGCCCCACACGTTCTCGTCAATCGAGTAGGGGTTCTCCTTGGTGGCGTCCACGGGAATGCCGCGCGACTGGGCGTACTCGATCTCGCTGGAGCGGGTCGTGAGCTCCCAGCTGCGCACCGGGCCCAGGATCTCGAGGGTGGGGTCGAGGGCCTTGCACTCGAGCTCAAAGCGCACCTGGTCGTTGCCCTTGCCGGTGCAGCCGTGGGCGATGGCCACGGCGCCCTCGGCCTGGGCAACCTTCACGAGGTGGCGGCAGATGGCCGGGCGCGACAGGGCGCTGAGCAGCGGGTACTTGTTCTCGTACATGCCGTTGGCAAAGATGGCCTTGGCGATGAAGTCCTCGGCGAACTCATCGCGGATGTCAACGTCATAGGCGGCGACGGCGCCAAGCTTCTTGGCCTTCTCGTTCACCGCGTCGATGTCGGAGCGCTCCTCGGACGGCTGGCCCAGGGCGGCGATGCAGGAGACCACATCGTAGCCGTCGTCCTGCAGGTACTTGAGCAGGCACGAGGTGTCGAGGCCACCGGAATACGCGAGAACGACCTTACCCTTTTCGGACATGTGGGTCTCCTTACTATCAAGGCTAGCTAACGGTTTGGGGGTGGTGCGGGCGCGGCCAAGCGTGGCGACCGACTAATGCGAGAAGCGCGAGAGGGGCAAATGCCTACTCGCGCACGCCTCGCAGCTTGTTGACGAGCTGCTCGAGCGAGGCGGCCTCGGCATCGGTCATGCAGACGACCATGATCGTGTCGTCCCCGGCGATGCAGCCGGCGATGTCGGGCAGGCTGGCATCGTCGATGGCGGCGGCGACGCCCTGGGCGGTGCCGGCCTGGCTGTGGATCACCACGATGTTGTTGGCGCGAACAACGTTCGTAACCAGCGTCGACACCATGGTCTGCAGGTGCAGGTCCTCGGAGAGCACGTAGACGCCCTCGGGGAGCTTGCGCAGCCCCATGTCGGCGATGTCGCGCGAGATGGTGGCCTGCGTGCACACGAAGCCGAGCTTCTCGAGCTCCTCGACGAGCGCGCGCTGGGTCTTGATGGACTTGTCGCGAACGATCTCGCGAATGGCGTCCTGCCTGTTGAAGCGCTTCTTCACCTGGTTGCCTTTCTGGCCGTTATACTCTCGTTGCATACACAAGGCGCAGCGACGGCGCGCGCAACCCTGCATTCACAACAGAATGCATATTAGCACGCTTTCATGCGCATTTTTCGCAAATATTCGAATTTTTAAACATCTCTATGCGAGAAATAAGACCGTATCGATGCAGAGCCGCATGAGCTGGCACGACGATGCGTGAGCGCGTTGTCAAATGTGAGACATAGGGACAGTCTCTTTGACTCATCGCTCAAGCGTTCGCGCGCAAGAAGACGCCGTTCAACCCAGATACACTAGTGGAGCACCGTCAGCTCATCCCCGGGAGGCCACGTGATCGTAGGGTTGCTCGCACACGTCGACGCAGGAAAGACCACGCTCGCGGAGGCCCTGCTCTACGATGCCGGCCGCACGCGCAGGCTGGGTCGCGTGGACCACGGAGACTCCGCGCTCGACACCAACGAGATGGAGCGCGAGCGCGGCATCACGATCTTTGCCGCCCAGGCCGAGCTCGAGCATGCGGGCCGCAGCGTCACGATCGTCGACGCGCCCGGCCACGTCGACTTCTCGGCCGAGGCGGAGCGCGTGCTTTCGGCCGTTGACTGCGCCGTGCTGGTAGTGGGCGCAAACGACGGCGTGCAAGGCCACACCGAGACCCTCTGGCGCCTCCTTGCGCGACGCGCCATCCCCACCTTTGTCTTTGCCAACAAGATGGACCTGCTGCCAGGCGGCGACACGCCCCAGACGCGCGCGGAGGTGCTCGCAAGCCTGCGCGCCCACCTTGCCGCAGACGGCGGCGAGCTCATCGATGCGGACGGGCTCATGCACGGGGACGCCAGCGACGCCCTCGAGGCAGCCGCCGCAACCGACGAGACGGCCCTCGACGAATATCTCGAGACGGGAACACTCTCCCCCACCACGCTCGCCCGCCTCATGGGCGAACGGCGTGTCTTCCCCGTTCTGTTTGGCTCGGCGCTCAAGAACCAGGGCGTCACCGAGCTGCTCGACGCCCTGGTTGCCCTAGGTCCGCAGCCCAGCTGGCCCGCCGCGTTTGCCGCACGCGCGTACCGCGTGAGCCACGAGGGCGGCGAGCGTCTCTGTTGGCTCAAGGTCACGGGCGGCACGCTTCGTGCAAAGCAGCAGCTAGAAGGCATCGATGCCGGCAAACCCTGGGCCGAGAAGGCCAACCAGCTGCGCATCTATACCGGCGAGCGTTACGAACTCGTAAGCGAGGTCGCCGCCGGGCGCACCTGTGCGGTCACGGGCCTTAGTCACGTGCGCCCGGGAGACGTGCTGGGCGCCGAGCCCGCAGGCGAACCGCCCGTGCTGGCTCCCGTCCTGGCCTACGGCGTGGAGCCTGGCGAGGGCACGGACAGCCATGCGGTGCTCGTGGCCCTGCGCGAGCTGGCCGAGGAGGACCCACAGCTGGGCGTTGCCTGGGACGAGCGGGTGCAACAGGTAAGGCTACAGCTCATGGGCGCCGTTCAGCTCGAGGTTGTGCGCGAGCTGCTGCAGCGCCGCTATGGCCTTACCGTGAGCTTTGGCCCCGGGCGCATCCTCTACAAGGAGACGATCGACGCGCCGCAGATGGGCATTGGCCACTTTGAGCCGCTGCGCCACTATGCCGAGGCGCACCTGCTGCTGGAGCCGGGCGAGCGCGGCAGCGGCGTCGTGTTTGGCACGCGCTGCAGCGAGGACGAGCTCGACCGCAACTGGCAGCGCCTCATCCTCACCAACGCCATGGAGCGCGACCACCTGGGCACTCTCACGGGCGCACCCCTCACCGACGTGCGCATCACGCTGTGCGCCGGGCGGGCGCACGCCAAGCACACCGAGGGCGGCGACTTTAGGCAGGCCACCTACCGGGCGGTGCGCCAGGCGCTCATGTGCGCGCGCGAGCAGGGCCACTGCGTGCTGCTCGAGCCGTGGTACCACTTTAAGCTCGCGGTCCCGGCCGACAAGATCGGTCGGGCGCTCACGGACCTCACGCGCATGCACGCGCGCTTTGGCTCGCCCGATGCGACGGGTGAGACGGCCACGATCGCAGGTGAGCTGCCGGCCAGCGAGCTGGGAGACTATGCGATAGACGTGGCGGCCTACACGAGCGGCCGCGGCAGCCTCATGCTTGAGCTTGCGGGCTACAAGCCCTGCCACGATGCCGAGAAGATCATCGAGCAGGCGGCCTACGAGCCCGAGGCAGACCTGCCCAACACGCCTGACTCCGTCTTCTGCAGCCACGGCGCGGGCTACACCGTCAAGTGGAACGAGGTGCCGGCGCATGCCCACGTAAAGGACGGCCCCACCCTCCTGCGCCCCTGGCGCGAGGCAGACGCGTCCTTCTTTGCAGGGTAGACGGCCTGTGCCGCACGCACGGGTGCGAGCGACGCCCCGCCGCCAAATCGCTGAAATCGACGCTACCCCACTTGAAGCTCACCAAATCGCTCAAATC
>NZ_CEVYAT010000102.1:0-5706 GCF_982402205.1 Parolsenella sp.
GGCGCCTGCGAGGGCGGTGGGCACGTGCTCACGGTGCATGCCGTGGCGTCTGCCACGGCGGTGCTCGACCTGCTCGAGCGTCACCGCACGCTCGCCAACAACGACGTCATCCTCCACTGGTTCTCGGGGTCGGGCGACGAGCTCGCGCGGGCGCGGCGGATGGGCTGCCTCTTCTCGGTCAACGCCTTTGGACTCGAGACGCGCCGCGGCCGCGCCTACGTGAGACAGGTCCCGGCCAGCCAGCTGCTGCTCGAGACCGACCTGCCCGGCGAGGGCGCGCACGCCGCCGAGTGGGGGCCCGGGCGGCTCGTGGGCCGCCTGCGCGACACGCTCGCCACCGTCTGCGAGCTGCGCAACGAGGACGTTGCCGAGAGGCTTGCCGCCACGAGCCGGCGCCTCCTCGAGCTTTAGCCACGATGGGGCGCCGCTCATTGGGCCCATCGCGCCATCGGTTTTGCATGTTACCTGCAACGGTCCATCGGTTTGACACGTCTGGGAAGCCCTGGACGTGCAAAACCGATGGACCTCTCAGATAGACATGCAAAACCGATGGCACGTCCGAGCAAACATGCGCGACTGACAGCCCATCCGACCAGCCAGCCGAGTCGGCGCCCCTATGCCTGGGTGAGAAGCTCGCGGGCGTGCTCGAGCGAGATCTTTGACGTGTCGCCCGACAGCATGCGGGCAATCTCGGCCACGCGGTCCTCGCCCTCGATGAGGGTGAGCGACGTCTCGGGACGGCCGTCGGCGCCCGCGGCCTTCGACACCAGGTAGTGGCACTGGCCCATGACGGCCACCTGCGCGAGGTGCGTCACGACGATGACCTGGTGGGTCTTGGCGAGGTCGACGAGCACGGCGGCAAGCGAGCGCGCCGTCGAGCCGCCCACGCCGGCGTCGACCTCGTCAAACACAAGCGTGTCGACGCCATCGGCCTGGCCGAGCACCACCTTGCAGGCGAGCATCACACGGCTCACCTCGCCGCCGCTCGCGATGCGGCGCAGCGGGCGCGCCGTGAGGCCAGCGCCGGGACGGTACATGAGCTCGACGTGGCTGGGGCCAAGCTTGCCCCACTGCTCGCGCGGCATGCGCTCGAGCGCAACCGTGAGCTCGGCGCCGCCCATCTCGAGACGGGCCATCTGGGCCGTGACCTCGGCGGCAAAGCGCGGGGCGGCCGTCGATCGCACGGAGTCGAGGGTGTCCGCCGCGCTCGCAAGCGTGGCCTCGGCGGCCCGCAGGGCCTTCTCGGCGGCACGTTCGCGCGCACCCGAGTCGCTCGCGGCCTCCACGAGCTCGCGGGCCCGGTCGCGGCGGGCAAAGACGTCTGCCATGCCGGGGCCAAACGTGCGCATGAGGCCCTGCAGCGAGGCCATGCGCGCCTGCATCTGCTCGAGCTCCTCGGGATCGAGCTCCACCGAGTCGCGGTAGCTGCGCAGCTGGCCCGCGCAGTCCTCGACGTCGATGAGGGCGCTCTCGAGCGAGTCCGCGAGCTGGGACAGGGCGTCGTCGTAGCGCGCGGCGGCGCGCAGCTCGGCCACCGCGCCCGAGAGGGCGTCCATGGCGGCGCCGTCGCCGGCCACCGCCTCGCGGGCGGCCTCGGCGGCGCGCAGCAGGGTCTCGGCGTGCTCGGCGCGCGGCAGGTCCTCCTCGAGCTGCTCGAGCTCGCCCGGCTGCGGGTTGACCTCCTCGATGCGGCGCAGCTCGAAGCTCGCCTGCTCGAGGCGCTCGTCTCCCGCACGGGCCAGCTCGCGCACGCGCTCGAGCTCGGCCTTCGCATCATCGGCGGCCTGGAGCGCCTCGCAGTAGGCGTCGAGCGCCCGGGTGGCATCGGCACCTGCCCAGGCGTCGAGCATCTCGGCATGGGTGGCGGTGGAGAGCAGGCGCTGGTGCTCGTGCTGGCCGCACAGGTCGACCGTGGCGCCCACGAGCCGCGACAGCTCGGCCACGCTCGCCATGCGCCCGTCGATGCGCACCCGCCCGCGACCGGCCGCCTCGACGCGGCGCTGGACCACGTGGCCGTCGACGTCGTCCGCACCCAAGAAAACGCGGCCCTCGACGAGCAGGTGGTCGTCTCCCTCGCGCACGGAACTGGCGTCGGCGCGCTCGCCCACGAGCAGCTTGAGGGCGCTCAGCAGGGCGGTCTTGCCGGCGCCCGTCTCGCCCGTGAGCACCGTGAGGCCGGGCGCGGGGTTGATCGTGGCGTCGCGGATGAGCGCCACGCCCGCTACGTGCAGCTCGTCAATCATCTGAGCTCCCCTACTGCTTCTTGCGCATCTGGCCGTAGAATACGCGTGACACGGCCTCGTAGAAGCCGTCGGCGTCGGAGTCGAGCAGGATCACGTCGCCAGGGCCACGCCTCACCGAGCAGGCCACGACGCGGCCGCCCTCGGGCGCGCGCATGAGCTGGCCGTCGACGAAGACGCTGCTCTCGGCCGGGCGCTCGTCTGAGAGCGTGAGTTCCACGACGTCGCTCGAGCTCGTGAGGAAGGCGCGGGCGAGGATCGTGTGCGGGGCAATGGGCACGCAGACCATGCCCTTGAACTCGGGCGTCACGATGGGGCCGCCGCTCGAGAGGGCATAACCCGTGGAGCCCGTGGCGGTCGAGACGACGAAGCCGTCGCCGCGCAGGCGGTCGATGCGGTTGCCCGAGACCTGCACGTCGAACTCGATCATGTCGCCCAGGGCGCCGCGCGTGAGGGCGAGCTCGTTCAGGGCGAAATGGTGAGTCTCGCGCATGAGGTCGCCACCACAGTCGAACGTTATGCAGACGTCGAGCGTGGCGCGGCGGCTCTGGTGCATTTCGCCCGCGAGCGCGCGTGAGACCGACTCGACCACGTTCTCGGATCCGGCGCCGGTGAGAAAGCCGAGGTGGCCAAAGGAGAGGCCGAGGATGGGAATCTCGCGGTAGCCCACGATGCCGGCGGCGCGCAGCAGCGTTCCGTCGCCGCCGAGCGACACCACTAGGTCGACCCCCTCGGAGTCGACGACGCGGTTGGGCTCGCGGCGCTTGTCGTGCGCCCAGACGACCTCGGCGCCCTCGTGCGCGAGCCACACCTCGATGGTGGCCGCGGCCTGAATGGCGTCGGAGCGCGAGTAGTTGGGAACGAGCAGGACCTTCACGACGGCGACCTCCTTGAAACATCCGTTCGATGAGTGTAGCACGGCTGCGCGAAACCCGAGCCGCGCCATCGGCCCGCGGGACAGAGGGACGTGTCTTATGTCCCCACTCCTGTCCCCACACGCAAAAGGGCCCGGGCGCCATGCGAGGCGTCCGGGCCCTGGGCGGATTCACGTGCAGGCACGGCCTACTGGTACTCGGCCACGTCGATCCAGCTGCGGAGGAACTCCTCCTCCCTGGCGTCGCGGTGACGGGCGAGCTCGCTGGCGGCGACGATGCTCGTCCAGCGGCGGACGACCTGCATCGGCATGTCGGCCATCTTGCAGAAGAGCATGAGGGACTTGTCGGCCAGGCCCAGGTCCTCGAGCGCGAACAGCAGGTAGGTCATCGCGGCGTCAGCGGCGGGCGCGCCCTGCGTGGCATGGGCCCAGTCGCAGACGTACAGCAGGCCGTCGTCGCCCACGATGACGTTGCTCGGGTTAAAGTCGCCGTGGCAGACGTGGTTCTCGACCTTCATGCCGTCGAGGCGAATGAGCAGCTCGTAGCGGGTCGTGGCATCGATCTCGGTGAGGCCGTTGATCATGCGGGCGTACTTGTCGCGCTGACGGTTGAGCAGCGGCGCGGTGTGGCCGTTGACCTCGAGCTGCAGGCGCACGAACTGCTCGAGGTACTCGTCGTTGTTCTTCTTGTCGGCCTTCATGCGCTCGGCAAGCGTGGTGCCCTGGACCTTCTCGGTCACGAGCGCCCAGCCCTCGTCGCAGTGCGAGACCTCAACAATCTTGGGTACGCGGATGCCCGTCTCCTGGATGCGCGCGAGGTTGAGTGCCTCGTTGAAGACGTCGCTCTCGGCCTTGGAGGCGTTGAAGACCTTGAAGATGCGGTCGCCCGAGTCGTAGACGACCTTGTTGCCACGACGGACGATCTCCGTCTTGTTCTGAGGAAGCTCCATGCTAAGCCCTCCTTTAGGCTTGGGTGTGAGCGGGTAAGGCGGGCAGCCCTCCAGCCCCCTGGCGGGCTGCCCCTCCCCCTATGTGTACCAGCGCGGGCCTATGCCCTGGCGGGTAACAGCGAACCTAGTCCTCGTAGCTCTTGGGCTCACGGCCGTAGTAGGCATCGAGGTAGAGCTCCTTGATCTCGCTCATGAGCGGGTAGCGCGGGTTGGCCGGCGTGCACTGGTCATTGAACGCGTTCTCGGTCATCTCGTCGAGCGTGTCGAGGAAGTCCTCCTCGGTGACGCCATACTCGGCGATGGTGTGCTTGACGCCCACGTGGTCGCACAGCTCGTTGATCTTCTTGACGAAGTTCTCGAACACCTCGTCGTCGTTCTTGCCGGTGACGCCGCAGTAGCGGGCGGCCTCGGCGTAGCGGGCCTTCGCGTGCGGGTAGGCGTACTGCGGGAACGTGCCCATCTTGGTGGGAACGTCGGCCGCGTTATAGCGCATGACGCGGGTGAGGATGACGGCGTTGGCAAGGCCGTGCGGGATGTGGTGGTAGGCGCCGAGCTTGTGGGCCATGGAGTGGTTGAGGCCCAGGAAGGCGTTGGCGAAGGCCATGCCGGCCAGGCACGAGGCGTTGGCCATGCGCTCGCGGGCCTCGGGGTCGGCGGCGCCGTTGTCGTAGGCGCGGGGCAGGTACTCAAAGACCAGCTTCATGGCACGCAGGGCCATGGAGTCGCTCCAGTCGCTCGCCATGACCGAGACGTAGGCCTCGAGGGCGTGCGTGAGGACGTCGACGCCGGAGGCGCTGGTGAGGCCCTTGGGCTGAGTGTCCATGTTGTTGGCGTCGACGATGGCCATGTTGGGCAGCAGCGCGTAGTCGGCGAGCGGCCACTTGATGCCGGTCTCGGCGTCGGTGATGACGGAGAAGGGCGTGCACTCCGAGCCCGTGCCCGAGGAGGTGGGGATGGCCACGAAGTAGGCCTTGGAGCCCATCTCAGGGTAGGTGTAGACCCTCTTGCGGATGTCCATGAAGTCCATGGCCATGTCCTCGAAGTTGGCCTCGGGGTGCTCGTAGAGGACCCACATGATCTTGCCGGCGTCCATCGCGGAGCCGCCGCCAAAGGCGATGATCACGTCGGGCTCGAAGCTCGTGAGGATCTCGGCGCCCTTGCGCGCGCACTGCAGCGTGGGGTCAGGGGCGACGTCCCAGAAACAGGCGTGCTCGATGCCCAGCTCGTCGAGCTTCTGCTCAATGGGCTTGATGAAGCCGTTCTTGAACAGGAACTGGTCCGTGACGATAAACGCGCGCTTCTTGTGCATGACGCGGCCAAGCTCGTCGAGGGCGACCGGCTGGCAGCCACGCTTGAAGTAGACCTTCTCGGGAGCACGGAACCACAGCATGTTCTCACGCCTCTCTGCGACCGTCTTGATGTTGAGCAGGTGCTTGGGGCCCACGTTCTCGGAGACGGAGTTGCCGCCCCAGGAGCCGCAGCCCAGCGTGAGGGACGGGGCGGTCTTGAAGTTGTACAGGTCGCCGATGCCACCCTGCGAGCTGGGGGTGTTGACGAGGATGCGGCAGGTCTTCATGGCAGCCGCGTGCTTTGCCATCTTCTCCTTCTCGGTGGTGGAGATGAAGAGAGACGAGGTGTGGCC
>NZ_CEVYAT010000103.1:0-5629 GCF_982402205.1 Parolsenella sp.
GGCAACGCGGTTGAGATAGAACACGGTAGCGGGGTCGACGGTGCCGCAGCGGGTGCCCATGATCAGACCGTCGAGCGGGGTCAGGCCCATCGTAGTGTCCATGCACTTGCCGTCCTGGATGGCGCACAGGGAGGCGCCGGAGCCGAGGTGGCAGCTCACGACCTTGTGGGCGGTGTGGTTCGAGGCCTCGTCAACCGAGCGCCAGATGAAGCGATGGCTCGTGCCGTGGGCGCCGTACTTGCGGATGTGTAGGCTGTCGACGACCTCCTTGGGCAGGGCGTAGTTGTGGGCCTCGGCCGGCATGTTGTAGTGGAACGAGGTGTCGGCGACGATGACGTTGCCGATCTCGGGGAACATCTCGCGGCAGATCTCGATGACGTCGGCCTCGGCGTAGTTGTGCAGCGGGGCGAGAGGGGCGACCTCGCGGACCCAGGCGAGGGTCTCGTCGGTGACGACCTTGGACTCGGGGAAGTACCAACCACCCTGGACGACGCGGTGGCCAATGCCGTCGATAGGCTTGTCGACGGCCTTGAGGATCTCGAAGACGTGCTTGATGGCCGTCTTGTGGTCGGGCAGGGCGACCTCGAGCTGCTGCTTGTCGCCGCCCATCTCAGAGTGGCCGATGAAGGAGCCATCAATGCCGATGCGCTCGCAGTTGCCCTTGGCGTAGACCTCGCGGGTGTCGACGTCGAGCAGCTGGTACTTGAGCGAAGAGCTGCCTGCGTTGATGACGAGAACGTTCATGTGGTTATCCTCTCCGATGAAGACGCTACGCAGGCCCGCCAGGCCCGCGAATTTCCAGTTGACCATGATAGCGCGTCAAGCTGAGCCGAGCGGGCAGAACGCAAAGTTGACAAAGGGAGCGTCCCCGTCACCCAAGCTCTTGGCTCCAACGCCCTATGAGGCGGTCAAGCGACCACGCGGCGTTGGCCGGGCTCGTGCTGGGAAGCACCGTCGCGGGAAGGCCCGTGACGAGCTCGAGATGGCGACGGTAGAGACGCCCGGCCGCGGCACCGTTGCAGACGACGCGCTCGATGGGGGCCACGCCGGTGACGCGACCGATGTCCGCGGGACGCACGTTCCTGATGCTCGCGTCGCTCGAGCCCATGATGTCGCAGCTTGCGATGACGTCCCACAGCGCGATGCCGTGCGCGAGCAGCATCCGCCGCTTCTCGGCGATCGTGGCGGGCACGGGCTCGCCGAGACATGCGGCGGCAACCCGCCAGAAGCGGTTCTGGGGGTTGCCATAGTAGAAGTCGTTCGCCCGGGACAGCACGCTCGGGAAGCTCCCGAGCACGAGCACGCACGAGCGCTCGTCGAACACGGGCTCGAAGCCATGGTCTATGTGCTGGTAGGTGCCACGTGGCGCGGACATGCGCAGGCGGCCTTACTCGCCGGTGGGATACGTGAGGTGGCTCTCGTCGATGTTGGCGAGGTCGCGCTCAAGGTAGCGGGCCGCGAGCCACTTGGCCATGGGAAGGTTCTGGTCGAGGTAGTTGCCGCACTCCTCGGGGGCGGCGCCGGGGATGTCACCCTCGAAGCCGCGAACGAACTCGAACATCTCGCGCACGAGCGGCAGGATCTGCTCGGAGCTCACCTCGCCAAAGACAACGAGGTAGAAGCCCGTGCGGCAGCCCATGGGGCCAAAGTAGACCACGCGGCTCGCCCACGTGGGGTGGTTGCGCAGAAACGTTGCGCCCAGGTGCTCGATGGTGTGGCACTCGGCCGTGTTCATGACCGGTTCGTCGTTGGGCGCGGTGAGGCGCAGGTCGAACGTGGTGACGGCCGCGCCCGTAGCCGAGTCGCGGTCGATGCGCGAGACGTAGACGCCCGGCTCGAGCAGCAGGTGGTTGACGGAGAAGCTCGCGATGCGCTCCATGGTTGCTCCTTGCGCGAACGGCGTCCCAAAGGTCCCCGCCCCCTTTGGGACGGCCCCTTGGGACGCCTGGTGTATACCGAGTAAATCCTAGCGCGCCGCGGCGCCGGCGGCCACGCGGACGGCCTCCTCCACGTCGTCGGTGATCGTGACGAGCGTGCGGTCCGGCGCAGAGATCATACCGCGGCTCGTGACGGGACCGGAAATCCAGTCGAACAGCCCGCCCCAGTACTCGCTGCCAAAGAACACGACCGGCATGGACTTAGCCTTGTGCGTCTGGATGAGCGTGAGCATCTCAAACGCCTCGTCAAGCGTCCCGAAGCCTCCGGGGAACACGATGCCGCCGCTCGAGTACTTCATGAACATGACCTTGCGCACGAAGAAGTAGCGGAAGGTGATGCCCATGTTGACCCAGCGGTTGATGCCCTCCTCGTGCGGAAGCTCGATGCCCAGGCCCACGGACTTGCCGCCCGCCTCGGCGCATCCCCGGTTCGCGGCCTCCATGATGCCGGGGCCGCCTCCAGTGATGACGGCATAGTCCGCCTTCGCGAGAAGCCCGCCGGCCGCGCGGGCAACTGCGTAGGCAGCGTCCTCGCGCCCGGTGCGAGCAGACCCAAAGCAGGCCACGGCCGGCCCCAGGCCCGCGAGCGCGCTGAAGCCGTCCACGAACTCGGCCTGGATGCGCAGCACGCGCCAGGGGTCTGTGTGCAGCCAGTCCGGGGAGTCGTCAGGGCGCAGCAGGTGCTCCGAGGTGCTCTCATCGGGGATCATGTCTCCGCGCAGGATGACGGGACCCTTGTGGTAGGTCGTCTCGTAGGGCACAACGCCCGAGGGGTCAAGGCCAGACGAGGCCTTCCTCTGGTTGTCCACGTCTCCCCTTTCCTCGCTCACGAGCCTGCCCGCAGCCTAGTGCTGCCAGTCCACGAGGCAGGCATCGAGCCCGGCCACGAGGGCCTCCTTGTCCATGTGCTGGCCAATGAAGCAGATCTTGGTCTCGCGGTCGCCACAGGTCTCGTCCCAGTCGTCGAGTACCTCGGGGTTCTCGGCAATGAGGCGCTTGCGGATGTCGTCCGGGGCACTGGCGATGAACTTGCCCTGCTCGGACAGGGTGCTCTGGTGGCCGGCCTGCTCGAACATGTAGCACATGTCGGGGTCCTGGCTGGCCCAGAGCTGTCCCTTGGCACGGATGATCTGCCTGGGCCAGGTGGCCACGTAGTCGGCGAACCTGTCGATGTCGAACGGGCGGCGGCGGTCATAGACGAACGTCTCGATGCCGTACTCGAGGACCTCGGGATCATCGTGCTCCTCGGGGTGCTCCATGGCGTCGAGCCAGGCGGCAGAGCCGTAGGCCTGGTTGAAGTCGAAGCGGTTGGTGTCCAGGATCTGGTCGAGCGGCACGTTGCCCTGCTCGGCCTCCACGATCACGGCCTCCTTCTGCAGGCTGCGGACGATGCCCTTGAGCTCGTCGATCTGCTCGCGCGTGACCGTATCGCACTTGTTGAGCACGACGGTGGTGCAGAACTCGAGCTGCTGGATGAGCAACGCCTCGATGTCGTCCTCGTCGATGTTATCGGCAAGCAGGTCGCAGCCGCCGTGGAACTCGTCCCACATGCGCGCGCAGTCCACCACGGCCACGATGTTGTCGAGGTCGAGCGGGGCGGCGCTTCCGTACTTGGACTCGTCGCAGAACTGCGAGATCGTGTAGGCGATGGGGATGGGCTCGCAGATGCCGGAGGCCTCGATGATGATGTAGTCGAAGTCACCGGAGTCGGCGATCTGGGCGAGCTGGCGGGCGAGGTCGTCGGACAGCGTGCAGCACAGGCAACCGTTCGTCATGGGGATGAGCTCGCCGTCGACCTGCGACAGGCCGCCCTTGGCGATGAGGCTCGCGTCGACGTTGATCTCGCCGATGTCGTTGACGAGCACGGCCGCGCGCACGCCGCGGTCGTTGGACAGGATGTGGTTGAGCAGCGTGGTCTTGCCCGCGCCGAGGTAGCCGGTGAGCAGGACGATCTTTGTCTGCTTGGGCTTGTCTGCCATGTGGAGCTCCTTCTCGATTCGTGAAAGTTAGCCACGGGCAAGTGTACCCCGCACGGCGGGAGTTAACGCGGCATCACGCAAGGACGCCACACGGCGCGCGCCTTAGCGAGCGGAGGCACCGGCAACGAGCGCCTGGGCGGCAAGGCATGCGGCGACGCCGAGCGAGAAGCTCAACAGCAGGTAGGCCGCAGCGGCGCCGATGGCGCCACGCTCGAGAAGGTCGCCCGTCTCGAGCGCGAACGTCGAGAACGTCGTGAAGCCTCCGCAGACGCCGGTCTTGAGTAGCAGCGTGGTACGCGGCGAGAGCCCGGCGGCAGGCGCGGCCGCCACGACGATGCCGATGAGAAAGGCGCCCGCGACGTTGGTCACGAGCGTGGCGAGCGGAAAGCCCGCCTCGCCCACCGTCTTCCACGGGACGAACGTGAGCGCCCAGCGCCCGAGCGAGCCAAGGCCACCGCCGACGAACACCGCGATTGCGTCCAGCATGACGCGCCCCTACCTGCGAAGACGCCAGGAGCTGGGAAGCTCGAGCGTCACGTTGCCATTCTCGCCGCGGCGCACGTGGCCGCCCTGCGCAAAGAAGAGCCCCACGAGAATGACGGCTACGGCGGGCAGCAGCCTGAACGCAAGGCCGACGAGGCCAAACGCCATGCCGATGACGCTGATGAGAAGTGAGATGCACAGCGACAGGAGGAACAGGAAGAAGAGGGCGAGGATAAGCGTTGCCATGGGACTCCTTGGCAGGATCGAAGGGACGGTGACAGCCGGCGCAAGACGCGCGGCCGACCCATGTTACTCGGAGACGAGCGCGTGCTCCACCTCGGCGATGTACATGGTGTGGTAGTCCTTCTCGGGGTAGCAGCGGTCGTCGATGGAGGCGTCAAGGAAGTTCTCGGGCTTGATGTCGTCCGCATAGAGCTTGCGGCACACGAGCACGAGACTCGCCTGCTCGAAGGCCACCGAACCGTCGAGGTAGGCCGGCGTGAAGCCCACGTGGGTGGCCTTGTACGAGTCGCGGCCGCTGTGCGTGCCCAGGTAGCTCAGCGCCTCCTTGTGCTTGGGCGCATAGAACGAGAGCGTGAAGCGGTCGTTGGCGTCGACGAACTCCTTGGTGTAGCGCTGCGGGCGCACGTAGACGGTCACGACGTCCTTGCCCCACAGCACGCCCATGCCGCCCCAACTCACCGTCATGGTGTTGTAGCCGCTCGTGGTACCGGCGGTAAGCAGCGCCCACTCGTCGCCGATCTTCGCAAACGGGCTGAACTCGAGGCTCTTGAGATCGACTTCCCTAAAGGACATGCGCGTCTCCTCTCGCTATTTTGCTCGTGAGGAGACTATACGCCCCATGCGGACCATTGGGGACGGGTTAGTTTGGCACCCCGGCAACGAGCAGGCGGACCAAACGAACCCGTCCCCTTTGGTCCTCTACCGCTTGAAGAAGGCCAGGGCGATGGCGCCGGGACCCACGTGCGTGCCGATCGTGGCTCCCACGGTGTGGACGGGCAGGTTGTCAAGCTCCACGTGACCCTCCCAGATGTGGCGGCTGTCCTCGACGTACTTGCGCAGCAGCGCGTCATCGAGGCCCGCGTAGGCGAGCTCGATGGGCATGGAGAAGTCGATGCCGCCAGCGGCCTCGACCTGCTGCGTGAGCAGGTTGCGTCCGTTCTTGGAGCCGCGGGCCTTGCCAAGAAGCTCCACGACGCCGTCGGTGAT
>NZ_CEVYAT010000104.1:0-5621 GCF_982402205.1 Parolsenella sp.
ATACAAAGGTCAACGGGACCGGCACCGATAGCGGAATCATCCGCCGCCGGCATTGGCCCGCCCGTCGCGGGCCATCCCCACCAGGGCAGCAAACGCGGCACACTACTCGGCGACAAAAAAGCCGCCGACGTTTCCGCCAGCGGCTGACAATTCGTGGTCGGGTTGACTGGATTCGAACCAGCGACCCCCGCGTCCCGAACGCGGTGCTCTACCAAACTGAGCCACAACCCGATGCAAGAGAGAACTCTACCAGATTCTTACCCCAAAGCCAAGAAAAAGATACCAACTAGCCCAAAGCTCCACCACAAGTCGCCGCCCAGGCGCGCCAGCCGCGTGTCTCGCGGGCATCGCGGGCAATCCGCTCGGCCACGTCCATGCGCTCGCACAGGGCAAACGAGCAGGCGCCAGAACCCGTGACCATCGAGCCCAGCACACCCTGTTGGCGGGCAATCCACGAGCTCACGGCCGCAACGTCCTCGCACAGGCTGCACGCGGCGGGCGCGAGGTTGTTGTAGAGGCTCGCGGCCATGGCGGCAACGTCGCCGCTCGCAAGGGCGGCGCAGGCGGCCTCGTAGCCAGCCGGCGCCTCGCCCGCGCGGTCGAACTCGTCGTAGGCCTCCTTGGTGGAGACGCCGCCGACCGCGGGCATGACCAGGGCAACGGGCAGCGCGAACTCGGGAAAGGTCTGCTCGAGCACGTCGCCCGCACCCAGGTAGAGGCCAGGGTGGGGGTCGAGGAAGAAGGCTACGTCGGCACCCACGCGGCGGGCCACGCCCACCACACGCTCATCGTGCACGTCAACGTCCCAGCGCTGGGCCAGCGCGCGCAGCACGGCGCCGGCGTCTGCGGACGAGCCGCCCAAGCCCGCCTTCTCGGGGATGCGCGCCGTGACGCTCACGCGCACGTTGGGGCTCTCGCCCAGCTCGACGGCGAGCATCGTCGCCGCGCGCCAGACTGTCGTGCGCTCGGGCTCGACCTCGAGCGCGGGCTCGTGGCAGACCTCGAGCGCGGGCGCGTCCTCCACCACGATGGTGTCGCACAGGCTCACCGGAACCATCACCGAGTCGACCCGGTGGTAGCCACGCCCGTCCCTGCCCCGGTGAATGCCCAGGTGCAGGTTAACCTTGCAGGGAGTCTCAACGACCTGGCGGCAAGCCATGCGACAGTCCTACTCGAGGGGCTCGGCGGCCACGAAGTCAAACAGGCGCTCGCCAGTCTCGATGTCGAACAGTTCGACGGTGCCGGTGAGCACGTCGACGTACTGGTAGGACTGGCGAGCCTTGCGGCCACGGTGCTCGTCGACCTCGAGGACAAAGAGCGAGGGGTGCGCCATGACGAGGGTACCGGTGCGCTCGACGATGCGGGAGCGGCCCATGTTGGCCCTCACCTTGAGGCGTTCGCCCTGGAGGCCCTGGAGCTTCTCGCGAATCTCGTCGACCCTGTTGACGGAAGGAACTTCGTTCTCCATGCGTAACTCTCTATTCTGCGGCACGCCTTGGCACCACGCCCGCGGGGCATGACCAAAAATCGGCAGACTGCCGCACTCTGCATTCATACGAACTACTATCGTATTCGGCAGCATCGCGAGGCTCAACAGCCCCGCAGGAAGGAACGCAGAATGAACACGCCTGATAAGGATTGCTTCTCGCCCAGCGGCACGCTTGACCTCGCGCGCGCCAGACGCGTCATGGACAATCTCGAGCACAGGGGCATGCGCCAGATGCTCGTGGCAGACCCCATGTCAATCTGGTACCTCACTGGCTACTGGAACGTGCCCTACGAGCGCTTCTACGCCCTCTACCTCGCACGTAACGAGGCGGGCCGGATCGGTGCCACGATGTTTTGCAACCGCCTGTTCCCCGACGCCACCCACGTTGGCGCCCGCGTCGTGACCTTCGACGACACCGAGGACCCCATTTCCCTCGTTGCCGAGGCAACCAACCACGACGAGCCCCTGGGCGTCGACAAGGTCCTCGCCGCGCGGTGGCTGCTGCCCATGATGGAGGCGGGCTGCGCAAGCGGCTACCACCTGGGCTCTGCAGCCGTCGACGACGCGCGCGCCATCAAGGACGCCCGCGAGCTCGACCTCATGCGCGCCGCCTCGACCACCAACGACCGCGCCATGGAGTGGCTCGTGGCCCAGCTCCACGAGGGCGTCACCGAGCACCAGATCGCCAGTGGCCTTCTGGCGGAGTACCGCCGCCTGGGTGCGCAGGATGTGAGCTTTACCCCCATCGTGAGCTTTGGCGCCAACGCCGCCGACCCGCACCACGAGCCCGACGGCACCGTCCTGCACAAGGGCGATCTCGTGCTCTTTGACGTGGGCTGCAAGCAGGACGGCTACTGCTCGGACATGACCCGCACCTTCTTCTTTGGTGCCGAGCCCAGCGCCCATGAGCGCCAGGTCTACGAGACGGTCCGCGCTGCCAACGAGGCGGCCGAGGCCATCGTTGGCCCCGGCGTCACCTTTGCCCAGATTGACCGCGCCGCCCGCAAGGTCATCGAGGACGCGGGCTGGGGTCCCTACTTCACGCACCGTCTGGGCCACCAGATTGGCCTCGAGGACCACGAGCCCGGCGACGTCTCGTCCACCCACGACGAGCCGGTGCGCCCCGGCATGTGCTTCTCGATCGAGCCGGGCATCTACCTGCCGGGCGACACGGGCGTGCGCATCGAGGACCTCGTCATCGTCACCGAGGACGGCTGCGAGGTCATGAACTCCTACCCCAAGCAGCTTACGGTCGTGGGGTAGCCGCGAATAATCATTTGGAGAAGTGCCACAAATACGGGGCGCGCGAGGGCGGGGCCATCCCCCACCGTCGCGCGCCCTCTTTTACACGCGTAAGCTGCACGTCATCGATTGCTCAGCAGGCCGCGGCCCTACTGGCCCAGCACGTACTTCTCGATGGCCCAGGCGCAGCCGTCCTCGTCGCACGGCGGCGCCACGACGTCCGCCGCGGCCTTGACGCTGTCGGCCGCCTGACCCATGGCAACGCCCAGGCCCGCGTGCACAAGCATGTGCACGTCGTTGCCGCCGTCGCCCACGGCCATGCACTCGGCCGGCGTGATGCCCAGACGCTCGCAGAAGGCGTCGATGGCGTCGCCCTTGCCGCGGCCGCGCTCCACCACGTCCATGAAGGCCGGGCTCCAGCGGGCGCTCTCGAGGCCGGGGACGTTTGCGAGCAGCTCGTCGTCGAGCGCGGGGTCGCAGTCGACCACCATCTGCAGCACGGGGTTCTCGCCCACCACGGACCAGGGGCGCACGCGGCCGCCCGGCTCGTCCTGGCGCGACTGCCAGCGGACGGACTTCTCGAGCTCCTCGCGCGAGCCGCAGAAGTAGATGTCATCGGGCTCGGTAATCGTCGTGGAGAGGCCGCTCTTCTCGCACGCCTTGGCGAAGGCCGTGACGTCTGCCGGGTCCATGGGCTGCATGTGGATGAGCTCGCCGTCCGCCATGAAGCAGTACTCGCCGTTGGCCGTCGAGTAGCCGTCAAAGGCAAAGTCGGCGTTCACGCCAATGCCGTCCTTGTAGCGGCCGGTCACGATCATGAGCGCCACGCCCTGGGCGCGGGCCGCCTCGAGCGCCTGGCGCGTGCGGTCGTTGAGGTGCCTCTCGTTGAAGCGCACGAGCGTGCCGTCGATGTCGAGAAAGACTGCCTTGATTGCCACCTGTGTCCCCCAATCAAAGGGGGCCCGAGACACGCAGCATCTCGGGCCCCTTGCATGCAGATGCTGCCTAGATATTAGTAGAGACCCTTGCACAGGGAGAGCGCGGCATCATCGCAGACAACGAACACGTTGGGGTGCAGCTGCAGAATCGAGGCGGGGCAGCTCGGCACGATGGGGCCAAAGCACATGTCATAGACGGCCTGGGCCTTGTTCTCGCCGTTGGCGACCATGAGGATGGCGCGGGCGTTCATGATCGTCTGCGTGCCCATGGTGTAGGCCTGGCGCGGCACGTCCTCCTCCTTCTCGAAGAGGCGGGAGTTGGCCTCGATCGTGCTCTCGGTGAGGTCAACGCAGTGCGTGCCCTTGGAGAACTCGGCGGCCGGCTCGTTGAAGCCGATGTGACCGTTGCGGCCAATGCCCAGGAGCTGTAGGTCGCAGTAGCCGGCCTCGGCGACCATGCGGTCATACTCAGCGCAGGCGGCGTCGGCGTCGGGGTTGGCGCCGTCGGGCACGTGGACGTTGGCCGGTTCGATGTTGACGTGGTTGAAGAGCTGGTCGTTCATGAAGTAGTGGTAGCTCTGCGGATCCTCGTGGGTGAGGCCGCGGTACTCGTCGAGGTTGTAGGTGCGAACCTCGGAGAAGTCGAGCGAGCCAGACTGGTGCTTCTTGATGAGGCCCTGGTAGGCGCCGATGGGCGTGGTGCCGGTGGCAAGGCCCAGCACGCAGTTGGGCTTGAGCTGAATCTGGGCGGCGAGGATGTCGGCGGCCTTGCGGCTCATGGCCTCGTAAGTTCCACAGTTGATGATTCTCATGGCGCGTCCCTTCTCTTGAGGCGGTGGGACGCGAATTTGCTCGTCGCGTCTCACCGTGCGGCCCGCGTCGGCCGCAACCAACGTGAGACGCGGCCACCAGGGCGAGGTCGCGCAGCTATGAGGATGTCCCGGCGCGTCGAGGCCCCTGCCCGTCCACGTCGGCCCAGGGCGTTGCCCTAGACATCTACATGATGCCCCGCTCGCCCCCTCGATTTCAAGCACCAAGCGGACGAGCGGCACCGGCGTCAGAGGGACGTGCCTATTGTCATATGACAGAAGGCACGTCCCCCTGTCATATGCCCCACGAGGGTTAGGCCAGCTGGCGAGCGAGGTCTGCCAGGGCGTGGGCGCGGTGCGAGATGGCGTTCTTCTCGGCAGGCTCGAGCTCGGCCATCGTACGGCCCGGGGTGTCGGCGGGCCAGAACAGCGGGTCATAGCCAAAGCCGTGCTCGCCGCGCGGCTCGTGGCCAATGGTGCCCTCGCAGTCGCCCTCGCCCGTGACGCACGAGCCATCGGGGTAGAGCAGCACCACGCTCGAGTGGAAGCGCGCCGTGCGCTCGTCGTCGGCGACGCCCTCCATCTCGCGCATGAGCCTGGCGTTGTTGCGCGCGTCGTCGCCGTGGACGCCCGCCCAGCGCGCGCTCATGATGCCCGGCTCGCCGGAGAGGGCGTCGACCACGAGGCCCGAGTCGTCGGCAACGGCGGGCAGGCCCGCCTGCTCGCTCGCGGCCTGGGCCTTGATGACGGCGTTCTCGGCAAAGGTGTCACCGTTCTCCACCGGGTCGGGGAAGTCTCCCAGCTCGCCCAGGGCGTAGAAGGTCACGCCCGGCATGACGGGGGCGAGGATGGCCTCGATCTCGGTGACCTTGTGGGCATTGCCAGTGGCAACGACGACCGTCTTCTCGGGGTCGAGCGCGGCGATGTCGATCTTGGGCATGGGGACTCCAATCTTGTGGGAGAGCGGGGCTCGCGGCGACGCAGGCCCGCGAGCAACAGCGAGCGGCTAGGACCTAAAGCCCGTGACCTCGTTCTGCAGGCTGCAGAGGCGGGCGATGGCGGGCTCGGCCATGTCGAGAAGGTCGTTCAGCTGGGCGCGCGAGAGCGTGGAGTGCTCGCCGGTGCCCTGGATCTCGACGGTGC
>NZ_CEVYAT010000105.1:0-5615 GCF_982402205.1 Parolsenella sp.
CGCTCGTGCCCTGCGCCACGGCCGTCTCGAGGCCCGCGAGGGTACGAAGCAGCGTCGTCTTGCCCGTGCCGCTGGGAGCCATGACGCACACGCGCGCGCCCGCCGGCGCCTCGTAGGTGAGCGGTACCACGCTGCCATGGGCTAGCACGAGCCCACGGGCCTTCCAACCCCCTCGGGGACAAGGGGACGGGTCTTTTGTCCCCATTTGGCGGGGACAAAGGACCCGTCCCCTTGTCCCCGCGGCGAGGGTCACACAGACGGGGCCGCTCGCGCGCAGCAGGGCCACGACGAGGCGCTCGCAGAGGGTGGCGATGGCCACCACGGCTATGGTCCAGGCAAACAGGTCGCCCGTCTCGAGCAGAAGCTTTGCCTGGTAGATGCGCTCGCCCACCGACCCCGACGGCACGCCGATGAGCTCGGCGGCAACGCCCGCCTTCCAGCTCATGCCCACCACCGTCTCGCTCGCGGCCACCACGAAGGGAAGCACGCGCGGCCAGGCGCAGCCCAGAGCGCGCACGAGGCCGCAGGCCCCGTGGACCCCGAAGCCCTCGGCCGCGGCGGCCGCCTCGCCGCCGGCGGCGGAGGCGTCGAGCCCCTCGAGCACCGGGAAGTAGAGGCCAGGCAGCGCCATGAGGAAGACCGCAGCCACGCTCACGTTGGCGCTGCCCAGCCAGATGAGCAGCAGCACCACGACGCACACGACCGGCGTGGCCTTGATGGCCGAGAGGGGCACGCTCGCGAGCTCGCGCACCACGCGGCTTGCCCGCGACGCGGCGGCGAGCGCCAGCGCGCAGGCGTAGGCGGCCGCGAGCGCGCCCAGGATGCGCGCGGCCGAAAAGCCCACCTGGCCCCAGAACGCGGGCATGACCACGAGCGCCACGAGCGAGCCCGCGACCTCGACGGGGCCAGGCAGGATGAGTGGCTGGCCCACGGCCACGCTCGCGAGGTGCCACGCGACGAGCCAGGCGCAGATGGCCGCCGCGCGAGCGACGACCATGCGAGCGCCGTAGCAGTCGTTCTTCTTATCCTTAAAAAACGGTGCAGCCACGAATGAGCCCGAGCTAGAGCTTGTCGTAGTAGAAGTCGTCGCCCGGGAGCTTGCCGCCAATCGAGGAGGCGTCAAACTGGCTCAGCACGTCGAGGTAGCCCGAGAGGGCGCTTGCGAGCTCTGCGCCCGTGAGGCAGGCGAGGTTGCAGCCGGGAATGGCCTTGGCGGCGATGGGCGCGGCGTCGACGGTGCCGTGGTCGACCACGGACTGTGCCCAGTCGTCGGGGGCAGCCTTGACGGCCTCGACGCTCGCGTTCTGCTGCTCCACGAACTCGCTCACGGCCTGCGGGTGCTGCTCGGCGAACTCAGCGCGCACCACCGTGACGCCCGTGAGCAGGCGTGATCCGTCCTTGGCGTGGGCGTCCCAGACGTCGGTGAGGTCGATGGGGCTCGCGAGCTGGCTGTTCTTGGCAAGCGCGGCCGTCTTGAAGGGCTCGGGCAGGATGCCCGCGGCGCTGGGGTCTGCGACGAGCGCGCTCACGACCTCGGTGGCCTCGCTCTTGAACTCGAGCGTAACCTGGTCGGCGATGCCCGCGGCGTCGAGCAGATATCCCATGACGTACTCGGGCGAGGCGCCCTTGCCCGTGAGGTAGACGGTGCGGCCCGCGAGGTCCTCGAAGGCCTGAATGGAGGCGTCGCCCGTGACGACGTTGAGGACGCCCAGTGTGTTGACGTCGAGGGCGAGCACGCCGCCCTCGGTCTTGTTGTAGAGCACGCTCGCGACGTTGGCGGGCACGAGCGCGACGTCGACGTCGCCCGAGATGACCTTGGGGACGATCTCGTCGGCGGCGGCGCTGATGGTGAAGTCATAGGTGTTGGCAAGACCCGAGTCCTCGGACGCGGCCTTGTCCATGAACGAGACGAGCCCGATGGACGTGGGGCCCTTGAGCGAGGCGACGCGCACCTCGACGGGGTCTGCGGCCTGGGTCGTCGCCGCTTGCGAGCCGGCGGACTGCGCCTGGCCGCAGCCGGCGAGAGCGAGCAGCTCCCCTGCGGCGAGGGCGACGAATCCCCTCCTCGTGAGCTTTGTGGTCATGGTGTTCCTTTCCCTGTGGCCCTCGAGGTCACGCCGACGCCGCGACGTTACTCTCGGGCCCTTGTACGGACCCGGTAATGGTAGCACCCACGCTGGCGCCACGGGCGAGGCACATGTCCCACGTTCACCATCGCGAACGCGGGCCCCGCGTCGTCGCGTCCCACGCGCTAGAATCAGGGTCGAGAAGTACGAAGAGCCGCACGAGAACAACCCGTCCAAGGAGAAGCCATGGCCAACATCGCAACCATCTCGAAGGGACGCCTCGAGGCGTCGGTCGACGCGCACGGCGCCCAGCTGAGGAGCCTCAGGCTCGACGGCGTCGAGTACCTCTGGCAGGCAGACGAGCGCTGGTGGCCAAGGAGCGCCCCGGTGCTCTTCCCCATCGTGGGCTGTCTCAGGGATGGCTTTGCCACGTGCGCCCAGGGCGAGTGCCACATGGGCCGCCACGGCGTGGCGCGCAACTACGACCACGAGCTGCTCGAGAACGGCGGCGACGTCCTGCGTTGGCGTCTCGACAGTACGCCCGAGACGCGCGAGAGCTACCCCTACGAATGGCGCCTCGAGATGACCTACGCCCTCGAGGGCGACGCGACGCTCGCCCAGACCTACGCCGTCACTAACACCGGCGGCGTCGACCTGCCGTTCTTCCTGGGCGGGCACCCCGCCTTCAACGTGCCGGTGGTAGCCGGCGAGCGCTTCGAGGACTACAGCCTGTGGTTCAGCCGTCCTTGGACGGCCACGACGGCGGCCCTCACCGCCGACGGCCTGCAGGACTACGCCAGCATGCGGACGCTCCTCGAGGATGGCCAGCGCCTGCCGCTCACCCACGAGCTGTTCGCACCGGGCTCCTTCGTGCTCGAGGGCGTGCCCGACAGCACCGTCTCGATGGTGGGGCCCACCGGCCACGGCGTGCGCGTCGACTTCGAGGGCTTCGACCACATCGGCGTGTGGAGCGCCCCCGCGGCGGCCGACGGCACACCCACGCCGTTCGTTGCCCTCGAGCCGTGGTGCGGTACCGCGACGCGCACCGACGAGGACGACGTGTTCGAGCACAAGCAGAACCTCATCGTGGCCGCGCCCGGCCAGACCGTGACCCGCACGTTCAAGATCACGCTGCTGTAAGACAAGGGTAAGGCAAGGGGACGTGCCTTCTGCCATATGACAAGGGGCACGTCCCTCCGTCATATGTGCCAACAGACCCGACCCCTTGGCACGCACGCACTGCCATGCCGTCTCAAGACACAGGGGCCGCCCACATCACGCCAGATGCGGGCGGTCCCTCGTTTACCTGCGTTTTATTGCTCGAGCAGAGCGGTGCTACCCCTAGACCCAGGAGCAGATGAGCACCATGTCGCCCTCGAAAGCGAGGTCGCCGCTGCCGGCGGGCGCCACGAAGTGGGAGCCGCACCTGAGCGCCTGGCCGTTCACGGAGCCCGCACCCTCGATGACGCTCACGCACATGAAGTCGTGGGGCTGGGGCAGCGTGCGGCCGCCCTCGACGCGCACGCGCTCGACGGTGTAGCGCTCGTTGCTCTCGAGCCTCGTAATGCCATCGACCTCGGGGGCCGTGATGGCGCCCGAGGTGGGCGCCTGGGCGGCATAGTCGACAACGTCCATGCTCTGCTCGAGGTGCAGCTCGCGCTTGGTGCCGTCGGCCTGGACGCGGTCATAGTCGTAGACGCGGTAGGTCACGTCGCTCGACTGCTGGGTCTCGAGGATGAGGGTACCGGCCTTGATGGCGTGCAGGGTCCCCGCGTCGATCTGGAAGAAGTCGCCCTTGTGGATGGGCACCTCGTTCACGAGGTCGCCCCAGCGGCCCTCCTCGACGAGCTGGGCAAACTCGGCGCGGTCCTTGGCCTTCTGGCCCACGATGATCGTGGCACCCGGCTCGCAGTCGAGCACGTACCAGCACTCGCACTTGCCCAGGCTGCCGTTCTCATGGACGCGCGCGTACTCGTCGTCGGGGTGCACCTGGATCGAGAGGTCGCCGTCGGCGTCGAGGATCTTGATGAGCAGCGGGAAGCGGTCGCCCTGGGCGTTGCCAAACAACTCGTGGTGCTCGTCCCACAGCTGTGAGAGCGTGGAGCCGGCGTACGGGTCGCCCTCGACCACGCAGTCGCCGGCGGGGTGCGCGCTGATGGCCCAGCACTCGCCAATGGCACCGTCGGGGATGTCATAGCCAAACACCGTGTCGAGACGCCTGCCGCCCCAGATCTTCTCGTGGAAGATGGGCTTGGTGAAGATGAGCTCCTGAGCCATGGGTCCTCCCGGACAATCGTTTGCGCGGGCGCGCGCCCGCATGCCTGACGGGCAAATTCTAGCGCGGTCAATCAGGCTTAAAGCCGTAACCCTTCGCACGAATGACTCGGGAGGCCCGATGGCCGCCGCGCGACAACACTCAGCCAAAAGAAATTCAATCAATTAGGTAACCTCCTAGCTGACATGCGAAGCAGCCGCTTATCCGAGGTCATAACCCCCAGATAAGCGGCCGTCAGAAAAGCTAGAAAAGCCTAGGATTCAAAGCAGGTTACCTAATTGGCGTAGTTTTCGCGACAGGCAGGCTCCCCCTACTCGGCGCAGGCGTCCACGAAGGCCTTCCAGAGGCGGAAGTCCTCCCCGCCCTCCTGCCAGGTGTACTCGGGGTGCCACTGCACGCCCAGCACGAAGCGCTTGCCGGGCATCTCGATGCACTCGGGGATACCGTCGTCGGACTGCGCGGAGAGCACGAGGCCCTCGCCCAGGTCCTTCACGCAGCAGTGGTGCGCCGAGTTCACGGCATAGCCGGCCGAACCGCTCGCGCGCGCGAGGAGGCTGCCCGGTTCAATCTCGACCGTGTGGATCTTGCGGGTGAGCAGGTCGGCGTGGTCGTGGTGGGTCGAGCCCTCGCGACGCGGAATCGAGGGGACGTCCATGTCGAGGCTGCCGCCAAGCGCCACGTTGAGCATCTGGGTGCCGCGGCAGGTCGTGAACAGCGGCTTGTCGGCCGCGACGGTCTTCTGGACGAGCGGCAGCTCGCAGGCGTCGCGCACGTGGCACAGGAGCGACTCGTCGTAGCCGCTCGCGTCGCCCCACAGCTTCGGATCGACGTCGGGGCCGCCCGGGATGGCCACGCCGTCTGCCAGCTCGACGTAGCTGTCGATGACGCCCTCGTCGTCGGTGAGCGCCATCTGCACGGGCAGGCCGCCCGCGGAAAGGATCGCGTCGATGAAGACGCGCGCGCCGCACTCGTTGGGGGCCAGCTGCTCCTCGCGGTGCATGCGGCCCTCCTCGATGCGCGTCGCGACGACGATAACGGGCCTGCGCTTATGTTCCGTCTCGAAATCTACCATGCTCTAGTGCTCCTTAATCGAGTTGAGGAAGTCGCGGGCGCGCTGCGACTGCGGGTGGTCGAAGAAGTCGTCGGGGGCACCCTGCTCGATGATGGCACCGTCGGCCATGAAGACCACGCGGTCGGCCACGCGGCGGGCGAAGTTCATCTCGTGCGTGACGACGACCATCGTCATGCCGCCGCGCGCGAGCTCGGTCATGACG
>NZ_CEVYAT010000106.1:0-5601 GCF_982402205.1 Parolsenella sp.
GTCTCGCCTCCATGTTCGAGCGCCACGCGCGCGACCGCTACCCCGACCTCGACGAGGCAGTGGCCGCCGCGGGCCCGCACCCCCTGACATAAGCTGGGACAAAATAGCCCGGAGCTTTATCGTCCCATAATCGCAAGAGGAGCGGCACAGCAACCCTCCCTGGCCCAACCGCCCAAAACGAGCAAGGCCCCCGAGCCGTGAGGTTCGGGGGCCTTGCTTGTGAGCCGGGCTTATGAAAGCCGCGTACGGGCGAGTGCCGAAAGGGCTACTCGGCCATCTGGGCCTGGACGGCCGTGATGGCGACGACGCCCACGATGTCGTCGGCGCTGCAGCCACGCGACAGATCGTTGACCGGCTTGGCGATGCCCTGAAGTGCGGGGCCGTAGGCCTCGGCACCGCCGAAGCGCTGGACGAGCTTGTAGCCGATGTTGCCCGCCTCGAGGTCCGGGAAGACCAGGATGTTGGCGTGGCCGGCGACCTCGGAGCCCGGGGCCTTGAGGTCGGCGACGGACTGGACGAGGGCGGCATCGAGCTGCAGGTCGCCGTCGAGGGCGAGCTCGGGGGCCTTCTCGTGGGCGAGCTTGGTGGCCTCCTGGACCTTCTCGGGGACCTCACCCTTGGCGGAGCCCTTCGTGGAGAACGACAGCATGGCGATCTTGGGGTCGACGTCGCCCATGAAGGCCTTCCAGCTCTCGGCGGAGGCGATGGCGATCTCGGAGAGCTCGTCGGCGTTGGGGTCGATGTTCAGGCCGCAGTCGGCGAACATGAGCGTGCCCTCGGCGCCGTACTCGGGGGTCTTGGTGCACATGATGAAGAAGGCCGAGACGAGCTTGGTGCCCGGCGCGGTCTTGAGGATCTGCAGGGCCGGGCGCAGGGTGTTGGCCGTGGAGTGGCAGGCGCCGGAGACCAAGCCGTCGGCGTCGCCCATCTTGACCATCATGGTGCCGAAATAGGTGGCGTCGTTCATCTGCTCGCGGGCCTGCTCGATGGTGACGCCCTTCTTGGCGCGCAACTCGGCGAACTTCTCGGCATAGGCCTCGTGCTTCTCGGCGTTCTTGGGGTCGATGACGGTGACGCCCTCGACGCTGATCTGCTCGGGGTCGCCCAGGATGATCAGGTTGGCCAGATCCTCCTCGACGATCTTCTTGGCGGCCTCGATGGTGCGCGGGTCCTCGCCCTCGGGAAGGACGATGGTCTTCTTGTCAGCCTTGGCGGCGGACTTCATACGCTGCAGAAAATCGCTCATTTCGCTCCTTTTTTGGCGTTTTGCTGGCATCAGGTGACACCGTGCCCATTATAGGAGCGCGTGATATAGAATCACTAAAGATTTTGGGGCGCACGCAACCGATTGTGGGAGCGTGCGTCTCGCGTGACTACAGTTTGTCGAGAGGATTCGAATGGGTATCGCTAGTGGGCTCCCCGCCGGCTTCAACGCCGACACGTACGACATGATCGTCGTCGGTGCCGGTTACGCTGGCTCCGTCTGCGCACGCCGCCTTGCCGAGGCCTGCGGCTTCCGCGTCGCCGTCATCGAGCGTCGCGACCACATCGCGGGCAACGCCTATGACTACGTCGACGACGCGGGCATCCTGGTCCACAAGTACGGTCCTCACATCTACCACACCCAGAGCGACCGCGTCCACCAGTTCCTCTCCCGCTTCACCGAGTGGACCAACTACCAGCACAAGGTGCTCGCCAACATCCACGGCACTCTCATGCCGGTCCCGTTCAACCACAAGAGCCTCAAGCTCGCCTTTGGCGAGGAGCGCGGCGAGGCCCTCTACCGCAAGCTCGTCGAGACCTTTGGCGAGAACAAGAAGGTCCCCATTCTCGAGCTGCGCGAGAAGAACGACCCCGACCTGCAGGAGGTCGCCGACTACGTCTACGAGAACGTGTTCCTCCACTACACGATGAAGCAGTGGGGCACCACGCCCGACCAGGTCGACCCCTCCGTCACCGGCCGCGTGCCGGTCTTCGTGGGCGATGACGAGCGCTACTTCCCGCGCGTCGCCCATCAGGGCATGCCGGCCGAGGGCTACACCAAGCTCTTCGAGCGCCTGCTCGACCACGACCTCATCGACGTCTTCCTTGACGTCGACGTCCGCGACATCCTTACGGTCGACGAGGACTACGCCAAGGTCTGCGGCAAGCCCTACGGCGGCGAGATCGTCTACACCGGCCCGCTCGACGAGCTCTTTGGCCTCGACCTGGGCGCGCTTCCGTACCGCACGCTTGACATGGAGTTCGAGACCCTCGACCAGGACCAGTTCCAGCCCGTGGGCACCGTGAACTACACCACGAGCGAGGACTTCACGCGCATCACCGAGTTCAAGAACATGACCGGCCAGGTCGTGCCCGGCAAGACCACGATCATGCGCGAGTACTCCAAGGCCTACACGCCTGAGAGCGGCGAGACCCCCTACTACGCGATCCTCGAGGACGAGAACAAGGCACTCTACCAGCGCTACCTCGCCCGCGTGAGCCGCCTCACCAACTTCCACCCGGTGGGCCGCCTCGCCGAGTACCGCTACTACGACATGGACGGCGTCGTGGCGAGCGCCCTCGACCTGTCCGACGAGCTCGTCGCAGCCCACAATTAAACGACCGCGCCGCGCGCCCGGCAAGCCCCGGGCGCGTCTGCGCACGAGACACCAGGAGGCCCATTCGGGCACCCCAGGGAGTGAACCGTGACTACAGGCAAGACCATCACCTTCGGCATTCCGTGCTACAACTCGGCGGAGTACATGGACCATTGCATCACCTCGATCCTCGAGGGCAGCGACTACGCCGACGACGTGCAGATCGTCGTCGTCGACGACGGCTCCACGAAGGACAACACCTACGAGAAGGCGCTCGAGTGGCAGAACCGCTACCCGAACATCGTCGAGGCCGTGCACCAGGAGAACGGTGGCCACGGCATGGCCGTGCTCGCCGCGCTCGAGCACGCCAAGGGCCTGTACTTCAAGGTTGTCGACTCCGACGACTGGCTCGACGACGACGCCCTCTCCAAGCTGCTCTCGACCCTGCGCGACTTCGAGTGGCGCGACATGCGTGTCGACCTCGTCATCACCAACTACGTCTACGAGCACGTCGAGGACAACACGCAGAACGTCATCGACTACAAGTACGTGCTCAAGCGCAACAAGGTCATCACCTGGGACAAGATCGGCCACTTCAACATGGCCCAGAACCTGCTGATGCACTCGCTGTGCTACCGTACCGACATCCTGCGCGACGGCGGCGTGCCCATGCCCGCCCACACCTTCTACGTGGACAACATCTACGCCTACGTGCCGCTGCCGCGCTGCAAGACCCTCTACTACCTCGACGTCGACCTCTACCGCTACTTCATCGGCCGAGAGGACCAGTCGGTCAACGAGAAGGTCATGGTGAGTCGCATCGACCAGCAGCTGCGCATTACGCGCATCATGATGGACGCCTACCACCTCTACGACGACGTCAAGATCCCCGAGCTGCGCAGCTACATGATTGGCTACTTCACCCTCATGATGGCCGCGTGCTCGATCTTCTCGCGCATGTCCGACGCGCCCGACGCGATGGAGAACTGCGAGGCGCTCTGGGAGCACCTCAGGGAGTACGACAAGCGCATGTACCGCCGCGCCCGCATGGGCATCGTGGGCCTTGCCACGAACCTCCCCACCAAGGTGGGCGAGAAGTTCACGCTGGGCATCTACCGCATCGCCTCGAAGCTCGTGAAGTTCAACTAGGCCGAGCTCGCGGGCTAGACCGTGCTCTTACAAAGCAGGAGGGCCGTCCGGGCGACTCGGGCGGCCCTCCTGCTATTTCTAGGACACTTCCGCCCGTGGACACTTCCGCCCGTAGCTTTTCTGTCCCAAACTGCAGGAAAAGTGGGACAGATAGGCTACGGGCGAAACTGTCCCAGTTAGTGACAGAGCTCCCAGAAGGCTACGGCCGTGGCGGCCGCGACGTTGAGCGAGTCGACCCCGTGCTGCATGGGGATGCGCACGGTCACGTCGCAGGCCTCGATCGTGGAGTTTGCAAGGCCGTCACCCTCGGTGCCAAAGAGCATTGCGAGCCTGTCGATGCCGCGCAGGCGCTCGTCCCCAAGCGAGTAGGAGTCGTCGCGCAGCGCGAGCGCCGCCGTCTTGAAGCCGCGGTCGCGCAGCAGGCCAATGCCGTCCGTCCCGCCCTGCTTAGCAGGCCAGCTGCCAAAGCGCGCCCACGGCACCTGGAAGACCGTGCCCATGCTCACGCGAACGGCGCGGCGCACGAGCGGGTCGCAGCAGGTGGGGGTGAGAAGGACGGCGTCTATCCCCAGGGCCGCGGCACTCCTCATCGCGGCGCCCACGTTCGTGGCGTCGGTGACGCCTTCGAGGACGGCGAGGCGGCGGGCGTCAGGCAGCTCGTTCAGCAGCGCGGCGGCGCTCCTCTCGGCGGGGCGGCGCATGGCGCACAGCACGCCGCGGGTCACGTTGTAGCCCACGAGGCGGCAGATCTGCTCGTGGGGGAGTACATAGATGGGCACGTCGGGCGTGGGCACGATGCTCACGTGCCCCGCGCTCTCGCGCACCTCCCCGCCATTCGCGAGGGAGAGGACGTCTGCCACGAGGTTCGCCTCGGTCTCGAGCTGGCGCTCCTCGAGCAGAAGCGACAAGGGGGCAAGCCCACTTGCCAGCGCCACGCGCACGACCTTCTCGGACTCCGCCACGAGAATCGAGGCGTTGCGCTCGAGGCGGCTGCGCAGCTGGCGCTCGGTGAGGCGCACGTAGACGTCGAGGCGGGGGTCGTCTGCCGTGTCAATTCGTACGATGCCCAAGGTTTCCTCCCCTTGGCCGGGCGCTCCCGGCCCCGCGCGCCGCCATGGCTGGACGGCGCGTCTGTTCCTTAAATTGGCTCCTATCGGCGGGGGTGAGCGTCCCCGCCATGCGCTACCATACAGCATGCACAAGATTCGAGGAAACGTCTTGGCCGCATCCGTCGCGGCTGCTAGGGGAATCGCAATGGGCAAGGTATTTGGCGGCGGTAAGGCCGCTCGGGGTAAGCACGCGGCAAGGGGCGGGGCAGTGCCCACGGCCACCCTCCTGGGTGCCGAGCCCGCCGCGCCTCAGTCTCCCGCGCCGGGCATGCCCTCAGACCCCGCTCCCAAGGATGGCCGTGGCCGCAAGGTGGCGCTCATCGTCGTGGGCGTCCTCGTGGGTGTCGTCGCGGCTGTCTATCTCGTGGGATTTGCGGTCTTCTCGTTCATCTTCTATCCCAACACGCAGCTCAACGGGGCCGACGTGTCGCTCAGGCCTGCCTCCGAGGTGAGCGAGGCCGCGGCCTCGGGGCTCGACTCGTTCACCGCAGAGATTGAGGGCGACGGGTTCTCGACCACGCTCAAGGGTACCGACGTCGACCTCGCGTTTGACACGGCCGCCTATGCCCGCGCGCTTCTGGGCCAGCAGACGGCCTGGGCCTGGCCCGTGTGCGTCATGGGAGAGCACCAGATCGAGAGCGCGGGCGGCGCCACCTATGACGCCGACAAGCTCAAGAACGTGCTGGGCGGCGCCATCTCGACCTTCAACGAGGGCGCCACGCAGCCCGTCGACGCCACGATTGGCTTTGACGAGGCGAGCCAGG
>NZ_CEVYAT010000107.1:0-5559 GCF_982402205.1 Parolsenella sp.
CGGTATGATACTCAAGCACCTTTTCCGGAGAGCTGACCGAGAGGCCGAAGGTGCTCGCCTGCTAAGCGAGTATACCCCCTAAGGGTATCTGGGGTTCGAATCCCCAGCTCTCCGCCAGAACGCGCAGCCCCGTGGGTCTCACCCGCGGGGCTTTTTCTTTCTTGAATTTACCGGCGGTCAATTCGACTCGCTGGGAGAGGCCGTGTCTCGCACGGTGCGTGGCAAACGCAGGTAGTTATGGCCTTCCGAAGTCGATAATTACCCGCGCTTGGCACGCGCCTTCGCAGCGGGGCGGTTGCGGACCCCCAGACGGCGTGGAGCCGAAGCATTTGCACACCCGGGGCCCGAGCCGCGCCATGGAGCCCCGTCGCGAGCTTTGGCGCGGAGGGCCGCCCGACGGGAGTTGGGGCGTTCGGGGCTTCGAAACATCTCGCACGGAACCTTGGATTGCGTCGTTGCCGCAAGATAGAAATTTGAGCATCGACAACTCATTTACCTCGTACTTTACTTGCACGGCAAAATTATTTCCAAGAATCTCGATTTTTTGCTTGACGCATGAGGGGGAGAAAGGCATTATAAGTAACTGCGCTGCGGCATTAGCTCAGCTGGATAGAGCGTTTGACTACGAATCAAAAGGTCATAGGTTCGAATCCTATATGCCGCACCATTAAATGATCGAGGCCGGAACCCATGGGTTCCGGCCTCTTTTGTTATACATCGAGCTGCCATGAGGGCCGCATCGGCCATCGCCTGTCCAACGTGGCGCCAAGGCGCGGCACCCGCGCCGATCCGCCGGACGCGACCCGCACCATCCAAGCACCCGCCAGCAGAAAAAGCGGGCCGCACGCGTACGTACGGCCCGCAGGCGCAAGCTATGCGTTGGCGAGCGCCACCAGCTCGCACTCCCCCGGCTCGGGACGCCAGGTCACACCGCACTCGTCGGCGCAGGCGTAGACGTAGGCCACCTTGTGCGCGTCGAGCAGGTCGAGGAGGTCGGACAGCTGCCGGCCGCCCTCAAAGTAGGACGCGCACGCCTGCTCGAGGCTCTGCTCGGCAGCATCGCCCGCAAGGGCGCCGATGACCTTGCCCTCGACGTCGTCATCGAACGCCACGCACGACATGCGCCAGCCGGTGCCAAAGGCATCGTACGTGCTCTGGCCCCGCGTACCCACCACGATGCGGCTCGCCGCATCCACGCGCTCGACCCAGACCGCGAGCTCGTCTGCGCCGTCCGTGCGCTGCACCACGAGCGTTCCGCCCTTGCCCGAATCCATGACCTTGTCCATTCTTGCCCCTCTCTTCGACTCCTACTGATGAGAGTAGCGTATAACTGCTTCCGGACAAGAAATCGAACACCCGTTTGCACAAATTGACACGCCGAACGGTACGAAAAAGGGGCCGCCGCTCTCGCGACGACCCCGGGGATGCAAGCTTGCATCGAGGCTGCTAGTCGATGGAGACCTTCGTGACGTTGGCCTTCTCGTCCTGCTTGGGGACGTTGACCGTCAGGATGCCGTCTGCCAGCTTGGCGCTCAGGCCGCTTGTAGCAGCGTCCTTGAGGTAGACGCCGCGCGTGCAGGTGTACTCGCCGGTCTCGCGCTGCAGGTAGTTCTTGGACTTCTGCTCGTCGGAGTCCTTCTTGTCGACCGAGATCGACAGGCGACCCTCGTTAAGCTCGACGTCGATCTGGTCGCGCGTGACGCCCGGGACGTGAGCCGAGATGACGTACGCGTCGCCGGCGTCCTCGACGTCCATCTTGAAGTCTGCCGGAGTAGAGACCGGAGCAAGGAAGCTGTCGAACACGTCATCGAACGGGAAGACGCTACGAGCGAGCCTGTTGTAACGATCATAGGGAATCATGCTTGCCATGGTTACCAACTCCTTCTTGTTGGTTGCGGGCGCCCCGTATTTCCTGCGCCCCTTTGTTCACTAGTAGTTGTTCCCGCCAGGTGGAGTTCTAAACACGATGACGCATAATTTCTTAGCTAATTTGTTTATAAAATCTAAGCGTGCTCAACTTAAGTCTCATTGCGGGTTTGAGTGCCGTCCATGCAGGGCGAATACAATGCGCGCCCGCGCGGTACACTCAGGGGAACAAGGACGACCCCGGAAGAGGATGCATGAACACGGACGGTCAGAACACGTACGACGAGAACAACGCGCCGCAGGTAGAACCCACCATCGAGGCCCCATACGAGGAGGTCGAGGCTCCCAAGCACGAGCAGCGCCCGGCGTTTGTGCGCGAACCCAGGCACCACATCTCGCAGGCGCCCGTGAACGACATGCAGGCCGACGACACCTTCCAGACCCAGTACTCCCACGAGTCGGGCTACACGCTGTCGAACCGCAACCGCATCTCGCGCGGCGCCTACCGCGGCGCGCAGTCGCAGGAGACCAAGGTGCGCCAGGAGCTCAAGTACGGCCAGTACCTCTCGGTTCCCAAGGGCAGCCGCGAGATCTTTGGCTCGCGCGAGCGCCAGCGCCGTCGCACCATCGGCGTTGCCGCCGTTGTCGTGGCGCTCACCGCGCTCGTCGTCATCGCCGTGGTGCTCATCTGCTTCCACTAACGACATAGGGGGCGAGCGGGGCGAGAAGGCCTGCGAGCTTCGGCGCCAGGCACGCATTGGCATGGCTTCCGGGCACCGGCAGCCGCTGCCCATCCCGGACGCTCCGCCACCCAATCACGCGCACAACGCAAGGCACCCGCGGCTCTTCACCGCGGGTGCCTTCTTGTTGCCTATGACTGCCTGCTAGGCCCAGGGGTCGCGCTCGAAGAGCGGCTCGGGCGACGGCCTGCGGTCCGAGTAGGGATCGTAGCCGTCATCGTCCTCGTTCTCGGCGCGAACGCAGGGGTCGCGCGACACGCCGTCCTTGGGCTCGACGCCGGGCCTTGGCTCGGCTCCCCCACCCATGCCCTCGCGGGGCGAAACGTTGTGGCTCATGGCTCCTCCGTCCAACGCCGTCCTCAACCGGGTCGATATTACTCGACCTCGTCGGGCGTGACGGCGGGACCCGTGGGCGGCGCCACCACGCGCTCGGCGTAGAAGTCGTTGTCGTCGCGCACGTCGACCTTCACCGTGTCGCCCTCGTGGAGCTCGCCGGCGATGATGAGGTTCGCGACGTTGTCGACCACCTGGCGCTGGATGAGGCGCTTGAGCGGGCGCGCGCCGTAGACCGGGTCGAGGCCGTCGAGGGCCAGGGCCTGGATGGCCGCGGGCGTAAGGGTGAGCGAGATGCGCTCGTTGTCGAGGCGCTCGCGCACGCCCTTGAGCTGGATATCGACGATCTTCTCGATGTCATCGAGGCCCAGCGGGTGGAAGACCACGATGTCGTCGATACGGTTGAGGAACTCGGGCTTGAAGGTGGCGCGCAGCGCTTCGTTGACCTTCTTGTCCGTCTCGGCCCCGCTCGAGCCGTCCTGCTCCGCCTGGGCGATGACCTGG
The DNA here is from genome assembly GCF_982402205.1 of Parolsenella sp. Taxonomy (NCBI): domain Bacteria; kingdom Bacillati; phylum Actinomycetota; class Coriobacteriia; order Coriobacteriales; family Atopobiaceae; genus Parolsenella; species Parolsenella sp. The sequence goes on from NZ_CEVYAT010000107.1 coordinate 3,444, forward strand.
CTTCCCACGTTGCTCGTCATGATGATGATCGTGTTCTTGAAGCTCACGACACGACCCTGGCCATCGGTCAGGCGGCCGTCATCGAGCACCTGCAGCAGGATGTTGAAGACGTCGGGGTGAGCCTTCTCCATCTCGTCCATGAGGATGACGGAGTAGGGCCTGCGGCGAACGGCCTCGGTGAGCTGGCCACCCTCGTCATAGCCCACGTATCCAGGAGGGGCGCCAATGAGGCGCTGGACGCTGAACTTCTCCATGTACTCGGACATGTCGATGCGCACGAGGGCGCGCTCGTCGTCGAACAGGTAGTCTGCGAGCGCCTTGGCGAGCTCGGTCTTGCCCACGCCAGTGGGGCCAAGGAAAAAGAAGCTGCCGAGCGGGCGGTTGGGGTCCGCAAGGCCGGCGCGGCTGCGGCGCACGGCGGCGGCCACGGCGTTGACGGCCGCATCCTGGCCCACGACGCGCTTGTGCAGCTCAGCCTCGAGGTTCTGGAGCTTCTCGATCTCGCCCTGCATCATCTTGGAGACGGGCACGCCGGTCCAGGCGCTCACGACCTCGGCGATCTCCTCGCTGGTGACCTCCTCCTTGAGCACGCCACCCTCGGCCTGCTTGGCGTTGAGCTCGGCCTCGGCCGCGTCATAGCGACGCTGCAGGTCGGGGATCGTCGAGAAGCGCAGCTCGGAGGCGCGGGCAAGGTCGCCCGCACGCGTGGCGCGCTCCTCCTCGGTCTTGGCGTCGTCGATCTGACGCTTGAGGTCCTGCACCTGGTCGATGGCGCCCTTCTCGTTCTGCCACTTGGCCTTCATGCCGTCGAGCTTCTCGCGGGTGGTCGCGATCTCGCGGCGCAGGGTCTCGAGGCGCTCGCGGCTCGCGGCGTCCTCCTCCTTCATGAGGGCCTGCTCCTCGATCTGCATCTGCGTGAGCTGGCGGTCGACCGCGTCGATGTCGCTGGGCATGCTGTCGAGCTCCATGCGCAGACGGCTTGCCGCCTCGTCGACCAGGTCGATGGCCTTGTCGGGCAGGAAGCGATCGGCGATGTAGCGGTTGGAGAGGTCTGCCGCCGAGACGAGCGCGGCGTCGGTGATGCGCACGCCGTGGTGCATCTCGTACTTCTCCTTGAGGCCGCGCAGGATCGAGATGGTGTCCTCGACCGTGGGCTCGCTCACCAGCACTGTCTGGAAACGACGGGCCAGCGCGGCGTCCTTCTCGATGTACTTGCGATACTCATCGAGCGTGGTGGCACCAATGGCGTGCAGCTCGCCACGGGCCAGGGCCGGCTTCAGGATGTTGCCGGCGTCCATGGAGCCCTCGGTGGCGCCCGCGCCCACGATGGTGTGCAGCTCGTCGATGAACAGAATCACGCGGCCGTTGGACTTCTCGACCTCCTTGAGGACGCTCTTGAGACGGTCCTCGAACTCGCCACGGTACTTGGCGCCCGCGACGAGCGAGCTCATGTCGAGCTCGACGAGCTCCTTGTCCTTGAGCGTGGAGGGCACGTCGCCCGCGACGATGCGCTCGGCCAGGCCCTCGACGATGGCGGTCTTGCCCACGCCCGGCTCGCCGATGAGCACGGGGTTATTCTTGGTGCGGCGGCTCAGGACCTGAATGGTGCGGCGGATCTCCTCGACACGGCCGATCACGGGGTCGAGCTTGCCCTGGCGGGCGAGGTCGGTGACGTTGCGACCGTAACGCTCGAGGGCCTCGAACTCGGGCTTGGAGTCTTGGCTCGTGACGTGCTCGTCGCCGCGCAGGTCGTTGTAGGCCTCCTGGATGCGCTTGGACGTGAGGCCGGCGGCCTTGAGGATGCGGCCCGCGTCGGTGCGGTCATCGGCCAGGGCGCACAGCAGGTGCTCGCTCGTGACGTAGGAGTCGCCCAGCTTGGTGGCGAGCTTCTCGGCCGCGTCCACGACCTTCACGAAGTCGTTGGCAAGGCCAACCTGCTGGCCGTCGCCGCTGACCTTGGGTTCGCGCTCGATCTGGGCGTCGGCCGCGGCGGCGATGCTGCGGGGGTCTGCGCCCACGCGCTCGATGATGGAGCTCAGGTTGCGCTCGCCCGAGTCGAGCAGGGCCTTGAGCAGGTGGACCGGCTCGACGGAGCCGGCCTGGGCGTCACTCGCCA
>NZ_CEVYAT010000108.1:0-5526 GCF_982402205.1 Parolsenella sp.
CCGTGCCGGCACCAATCTTTACCTCGGAGCCGAATTCTTCGTTAAGCCTCTCGATAATGCCGGCAGCGCCTGGAGTGTTAAACGCGACCTCAACGGCATTGAGCTTCGTGCCAACGAGCTGCTCGACCACACAGCGGCATTGCTCATATGTATAGCCTCGAAGAATCACCGTCACCTTGGGAAAATCAGCATTCTTGTCAAACATCCAGCTCTTCTCCTCTCCCCTGTTAGAACCGAAGTCATGGCCTGAAGTCGTTAAAGTGCTTGTCTTTACTAATGCATAATTCACTAAAGCTCTGAATTACGGGTTCATATTTTCTTCACTCTTGGAGAAACAGTAAAGTTCAAATCCGTAAACGGCAATTTGCCAGTCTATAAATGCGAAATACCTGCATTTTATTGAAATGATAAAGCACCGTTTACCGAATACTAAATTTGAATTCTATGAGGTACCCCCCCCCGGCCGCGTAATTCATTCATTACGAATTGCATATTTTCATTTTCTCTTTGCATATCTAAGCATTTTATATGTTAAGTCTCTACACACTTCCTCCATATTTCATGCCTAATGAGCAAGAGCAGGGGCCTGCGACTTGAGAGGCGATACCATGGGCCCAGCCGCGCAATCAGGAATTTCCTCGTCCGCGGTGTCTACCAAGCAGCCCCATCTATCGGGAAAGGGGATTCCCCATGCAGCGAGCAATTGACAAATTGGAGCCCTTCCAGAGGACCATCTCTAAGGCTCACCTTGCGGCGGCGGGCGTATCCATTGACTCTCTTGAGAATCCGGACAAGCCGCTCATTGCCATTGCCAACAGCTGGAACGAGCTCTGCCCCGGCCACGAGCCCCTGCGCCAGCTTGCCGCCGAGGTCAAGAAGGGAATCCTCGAGGCTGGCGGCGAGCCCATCGAGTTCAACACCATTGGCATGTGTGACGGCGTGGCGCAGGGCCATGCGGGCATGCGCTACTGCCTGCCCCACCGCGACCTTATCACGGACTCGTGCGAGGCCATGATCGTGGGCGAGGGCTGCTTTGACGGCGTGGTCTACATGGGCAGCTGCGACAAGATCATTCCTGGCATGCTTATGGCCGCGGCGCGCATCGACCTGCCTGCCGCCATCGTTACCGCGGGTCCCTGCTATGACGAGATCAAGCCGTCCGAATCCAAGGCCCTGCGCGCTCGCTTCCTGGCGGGAGAAGCCACCGAGCGCGAGGTCATCGAGGGGACGCTTCGTTACTACACGGGTCCCGGCATCTGCCCGTTCTTGGGTACGGCCAACACGATGGGGTGCCTCTGCGAGGGTCTGGGCATGATGCTGCCCTATGGCGCCCTGTGGCCCTCCTCGACGAGCCAGCGCAGGTTCTCCGCCAGGCGCACCGGCGCTGCCGTTGTTGACCTCGTACGCAGGAACATCAAGCCAAGCGACATCATGACGCAGAGTGCGATCGACAACGCCGTGGCCCTGCTTGCCTCCATTGGCGGCTCGCTCAACGCGCTTATTCACCTGCCCGCGCTGGCAGACGAGCTTGGCCTTGAATGCACGTGGGCCAAAGTTGCGGAGGTTACCTCGCACACGCCCGTTGTCTGCAACGTGGTGCCCAACGGGGACATCTCGTGCATCAACCTATACAAGGCTGGCGGCATCCCCGCGATTCTCAAGACCATCGAAGCGAGCCTCAATACGAGTGTCATGACGGTAAGCGGCAAGACTATGGCCGATGAGCTCGCGGGCGACATCCCCGTTGATCGCTCGGTTATCAGGACGCAGGACGATCCGGCGTCGGTTGCCAATGGCATCCAGGTTCTCTACGGCAACCTGGCTCCGGAGGGAGCGCTGGTCAAGACGAGTGCCGTTCCGGCCAGCCAGCACGTGTGGAGTGGCCCCGCCATGGTGTTCAACTCCGAGGACGAGGCGTTTGCAGCATATAACGAGCACCGTATTGCCGCTGGCACGGGCGTTGTCGTGCGCTACGAGGGTCCAAAGGGTGGGCCAGGCATGAAGGAGCTCCACCGCGTGACGGAGATCATGAAGGGCATTCCCAGCTCTGCCGTGATCACCGACGGGCGTTTCTCTGGCGCCTCGGGCGGTCTGTCCGTTGGCTACCTGTGCCCCGAGGCGCTCGACGGTGCGCCCATTGCGCTTGTGGAGGACGGCGACATCATCCGCGTTGATCTGAGCCAGAACCTCATTGAGCTCGAGGTGGATGAGGCCGAGCTGGAGCGCAGGCGTGCGGCGTGGAGGCCAGTGATTCACGAGAATGGCGGAAGGCTTCTTGCTCGCTATGCCAAGCAAGTGGGGTCCGCAAAGACGGGTGCCGTCTTGAGATAACCAATCAGCCCTTTGGCCCGCCCTTTTATCATTTCAATCAATAGCGATGTCGCTTGCGGACGGCATCTGAGAGGCCTGATGCGTCGGGCCTCTTTTTATGCGCATACCCCGCAATGCTGTGCATGCCCCACAATGCGTCATCCTCCACCCATCAGCGCCCATCCTAGCCTCCCAGCGATGCTGAAATGCGATGGGCCACGTCACCAAAAGAGGGGCGCCGCCGCCCCTCAGTCTCACATCATGCACCAGCCGCTACCCCGCATACGCGCTGTCGAGTCGCTGTAGGTCCTTAAACGTGTCAATCTCTACGATGTCCTCCTGACGGCACTCGCGCACGTGCACGTCGTAGTGGTCGGCGCAGTACGTCAGGGGCACCTCGTCCCAGTAGCGCTCCTTGCCGCCCGGCATGGCAATGGTCTTCTCGATGTCGCCCACCAGCCTGTGACCGTCCTCGGGCGTCCAGTACGAGATGCCCACCATCTGCCACACGCCGCCGTCGCCGCCCACGCGCACGCGCTCGATGACGCCCTTCTTGTCCACGTCAAAGCACCAGTCGTCAGACCGCTCCATGGGAATGGCCAGGTAGTTGGAATGGTACTGGTACCTCTGAATCAGCTCCGGGTTCGACAGCAGCAAATCGCTCTCAATCACATACGCGCCCTGCAGCTGGTACCTCGCGGCCATGAGGCTCGAGATGTTGTTGGCCTCGTTGTACATCGGGTTCTCGATGAACTTGATGTTGGGGTACTTGTACAGCAGCTGGTCAAACTGCTCGCCATAGTACCCGCGCACAATATAGACATCCTCGATGCCCGCCCGCTGCACCGCGTCGAGCAGGGTGTCGATGATCCTCGTACCCCTCACGCGCACGAGCGGCTTGGGCGTGTTGAGCGTAATGGGCACGAGCCTACTGCCAAACCCCGCCGCAATGAACACCGCGCGCTTCACGCGGTACGGCTCGAGCGCCGCCAGGCCCGCCGCCGCAAGCGCCCCGTCGCTCATCCAGCCCTTCTCGGTGACCGCGGCCACCACCGCGTTTACGCTCCCAACGCTCATCTTGGTCTTCTCAGCCAGCTCACGCTGCGTCAGCGCATACCCCTTGGCCTGCTCAAGGGCGGTCAGAACGAGAAACTCCTTGTACTCCATGCGGCTCTCCACAGCTCGGGGCTCACTCATAAACGTAGCAACCATTCTACGCGTCAAAGCCGCACGCGTCTCTCGCGCTCGCACGAGGCTCTCGCGCCCGCCCGCGCCATCCGCTCGTCCAATTAACGCACCTTAATTGTCGGTTCATCCAATTTACGCACTCCCAGGCCATTTAACACGTAGTTTGGACGATCGAATGTTCTCCGTACGTAATTTGGACGAGCGCACGCACTAGTACGCCCATGTTCCAGCTCCGCCAGCTCGCTGCCATAGTATTGAACATGAACACGCCGCACTTTCTCGACTTTTGTCCCACTGCACGCTCATTTCAGCCGCACTTCAGTCATACTGTTGAACATCGTGCGAGACGGGCACCCAACAGCGCCCGCAAATCGCACGCGGCAGATACCCCACGGCGTCCGCCTACCAGCACGACACGCGGCAGGCACACGCCCGCCGCCCACACAACCAAAGGCACCACCAACCGGGCGCCCCAGCGCCTGCGCAACCAAGGAAACCCATGATCACAAGAAGACAGTTCGTCTCCGGCCTCGCCGCCGGCGCCGCGGCCTGCGGCCTCGCGGCACCCCTCGCCGGGTGCTCCTCGCGCGGGGCAGACAACCAGGTCATCATCTACTCCTCCTGCGAGGGCAACCGCAACGAGAACCTCATGACGGCCATTCGCAGCGAGCTCCCAGACCTCGACGTCCGCCTCAAGTACATGTCCACCGGCAACCTCGCCGCCCGCCTCAAGATGGAGGGCGCCTCCGCCGAGTTCGACATCGCCCTTGGCGTCGAGGCCGGTTACCTGCGCGCGGCCGAGGACTCCCTCGCGCCCCTCGCAGACCGCTTTGATCTCTCCACGTTCGAGGATGACCTCGTTATCTCCGACAAGATCATGCCCCTCACCCGCGAGTGCGGTTGCTTTGCCCACAACATCCAGGTCCTCGCCCGCGCAGGCGTCGCCGCCCCCACCGGCCTCGACGACCTGCTCGACCCGCGCTTCCAGGGCCTCGTCACCATGCCTAACCCCAAGGCATCGAGCACCGGCTACAACTTCTACTACTCGATGGTGAACCTCCTCGGCCTCGACGGGGCGCTGGACTACTTCGACTCCCTGGCCAACAACGTCTACCAGTTCACCTCCTCGGGCGGCGCCCCCGCAAGTGCCCTCACCCGTGGCGAGGCGGGCCTTGGCCTCTCCCTCGTCTTCGAGCTCGTCAACGAGCGCAACGACGGCGCCCCCACCGAGCTCGACCTCTTCCCCGAGGGCGTGCCCTGGACCATGAACGGCATCGCCGTGGTCAAGGGCCACGAAGACCGCCAGGCTGTCTGGGACGTCATGCAGTGGTTCTACAGCCGCGGCATTCTCCTCGACAAACAGGCCTTCGTGCCCGACCAGGTCTTCAAGGACCAGCACACCACCATCGAGGGCTACCCCACCAACATCACGTACGCAAACATGGACGGCCTGTTCGATGTCGACCTCAAGGAAAGGCTGCTAGACGCATGGAAGTACTAGACAACGCAACGCCCGCCACGGGCAACGTCCTCGAGGTCCGCGACCTGCGCAAGGTCTACGGCGGCCGCGAAATCCTGCACGGCATTTCCTTTGACGTGCGCGCCGGCGAGTTCCTCTCGATCCTTGGCCCCTCGGGCTGCGGCAAGACCACCACGCTGCGCCTGCTCATTGGCCTGGAGACCGCAGACGGCGGCACCATCACCGCCGCAGGCAAGGACCTCACCCGCCTCGCGCCCTCGCAGCGCGGCATGGGCATTGTGTTCCAGGACTACGCCCTATTCGAGAACATGACCGTGCAGGAAAACATCGAGTACCCGCTCTCCTTCCGCGCGGACCTCAAGGCCAACAAGGCAAAGATCGCAAGTGACCTGCTCGCCCGCGTGGGCCTCGCAGACCAGGGCGCCAAGCGCGTCTCCCAGCTCTCCGGCGGCCAGCAGCAGCGCGTCTCCATTGCCCGCACGCTGGCCCTCAACCCCGGCATCATCCTGTTCGACGAGCCCATGAGCGCCCTCGACGTCGAGACCCGC
>NZ_CEVYAT010000109.1:0-5497 GCF_982402205.1 Parolsenella sp.
GAGCCCCTTCATGGGCTGCTCGAGCAGCGTGAGCCCCAGCCCCGTGCCGCAGGCGGAAGCGCGCGACGAACCCCAGCCGGGCGGGCAGGCGCACGCCACGCCTCGTGCCGCCCCGCCCCAGCTCGTGGCGCAGGAACTGTAGCGGGGTCTTTCCCATCTTGCGCAGCAGGCCCACGAGCGTCACGCCCACGAGCAGGGCGAACGGCACGACGGTGCACATGGCAAAGACGCGCCAACTCCAGGTCATGTGGTAGGGCGGCAGACTGTAGGAGTTGTAGTAGAGCCCCTTCATGGGCTGCTCGAGCAGCGTGAGCCCCAGCCCCGTGCCGCAGGCGCAGGCGAGCGCGCCCACGAGGGCGGGCGTCGCCAGGTAGTGGGCCACGATCTCGCGCGTGCGCCAACCGCTCGCGAGCAGGGTGCCGATGACGGCGCTCTCCTCCTCGATCTGCGCGCCGCTGAGCACCACGAAGACGAAGCCCATGATCACGATGATGATCGCCATCATCATCTCCCACATGGAGGAGTCGCCCTCGACGTCATCGGCGGCATATCCTATGCCCTGGTTGGCGTCGGCGTCGATGAAGTCCGAGACGCGCGCGTCGTGGTCGGCGAGCGCCTCCAGAACGTCGGCCTCGGCGTCCGTGCGGCGCGCGGCAGACATCGCGCGGTCGCCAAACACGATGGCGTAGGTGTACGAGACGGGCGCCACCTCCTCGAGCGCGGAGAGACCCTCGTCGCTCACCTCGGCCACGCCAAACGACAGGGCGTTGATCGTGAAGTCGCTGTTGTTCTCGAAGAGGGCCTGCTGGTCGGGCAGGGTCATGATGCCCACCACGGAAAGCTCGCGGCCGGCGAGCTTAACCGTGCCACCCACGTGGATGCCGTTGTGGCTCGCGAAGACGCGGTCGACGGCGACCTCGCTGGCGGCCTGGGGCGCGCGGCCTTGCGCATAGGCCGCGACGTCGACTTGCGTGCGGTGGGCGTAGGTGCGCACGGTTGCCTCGCGCGCGGCGGCGCTGCCGTCTACTTGCTCCAGCGCGGCGTCGACGCTCGTGATGGGCACGACCTCGGCGCCGCCATAGCCTTGCGCCGCGTCGCGGGCGGCGTCGAGCTGCCCGTCCGTTGCCTCGTAGTCGAGCGTGAAGCGGGCGTCCTCGATGACGTAGTCGTCGCGCATCGTCGACATGATGACGTTGATGGAGTTCGCCGCAAGCAGAAATCCGCTCACGAGGGCGATGGCCCCCGCCATGAGCAGAAAGATTCCCAGGTACTTGCCCATGTTGTTGCGGAGCTCGCGCGGGAGCCTCTTGGTCAGCGGGTTTCTCATGGTTACCACTCGAGCTCCAGCGCGTGGGCGGGCGCGGGGTTGACCTCGTCAGAGACGATGAGGCCGTCGCGCAGGCGCAGCACGCGGCTGGCCATGCGCGCGATGGCCGCGTTGTGCGTCACCATGACGATCGTGCAGCCCCAGTCGCGGTTGACGCGCTCCATGAGGTCGAGGATCTCCTTGGAGGTGTGGTAGTCAAGCGCGCCCGTGGGCTCGTCGCACAGCAGCAGGCCCGGGTTCTTCACGAGCGCGCGACCAATCGCGCAGCGCTGCTGCTGGCCGCCCGAGACCTGGCGGGGGAACTTGTCGCGCTGCTCCCACAGGCCCAGCGAGGCGAGCAGGTCGTCCATGGGCAGGGGGTTGCTCGACAGATAGGCCGTGACCTCGATGTTCTCGCGAATCGTGAGGTCAGGCACGAGGTTGTAGAACTGGAACACGAAGCCCAGCTCGCGACGGCGGTACTCGCCCACCTGCTTGGGGGCGAGCTCCGTGAGCTCGCAGCCACCCACGCTGATGGTTCCGCCGTCCGCGCTCTCGAGCCCGCCGATGAGGTTGAGGAAGGTCGACTTGCCCGAGCCGGAGGGTCCCAGCATGACGCAGATCTCGCCGCGGCCCACCGTGGTGGTGAGGCCGTCGAGCACCTGCACGCGGGCATCGCCCTCGCCATAGTGCTTCTTGAGGTCGCGTACGACGAGGTAGGGCTCGCCGGCGGCTTCCCGGGTGGTGGGCGAGGGGGTCGCACCTGTGGCGCGGCGGCGGGTGAGAGGTGCCATTGCTGCTCCTAGTTGGCTTGCGTAGCTATAAGTTAGCCAAATCTAACGAATTAGTTAACGCAAGTATACTCCGCGGCTCAAAGGGGTAGGGGCAGGCTTTGACTCAAATTTAAGATTCTTGTTTACATAAGACAAAATGAGGGTAATATGCTGCAAGGTTTACATAAGTAATGGCAGCTGTCGCACGCCGGGCGGGTCCCAGGAGGGGGGCGGCCCGGGCGGTTGCCGCCTTAGGGTGCGCTCGAAGCGCACGTGAGGGAGAGAAATGGGACTTACGCAGGCCGCCGAGCGCGCGGCGCTCAACAAGCTCGTCGACTACCTTGACGAGAACCCCGAGGAGCACGTCGACAAGATCATGGACCTCGTCAACAAGCTCGTGCCGGACAACGTCTTCCCCGTTCAGCGCCAGGCGTTCACCGACGTCATCAAGAGCCGTGGCAACTGGTACCAGCTCATCATGAAGGTCTTCCAGCTCAACCCCGAGATGCGTACCAAGCTGCTCAGGGCCCTGCTCATCGACGGCAACCTGCTTGCCTGGCCGCGGCAGGAGAAGGCGCGCGAGAAGTACCAGCGCAACATCCCCTGGGCCATCCTGCTCGACCCCACGAGCGCCTGCAACCTGCACTGCACCGGCTGCTGGGCCGCCGAGTACGGCCACCAGCAGAACCTCTCGCTCGATGACATCGACAGCATCGTGACGCAGGGCAAGGAGCTGGGCACCCACATCTACATCTACACGGGCGGTGAGCCGCTCGTGCGCAAGCACGACCTCATCAAGATCTGCGAGAAGCACCCCGACTGCGCCTTCCTGTGCTTCACCAACGCCACGCTCATCGACGAGGCCTTCTGCCAGGACATGATCCGCGTGGGCAACTTCGTGCCCGCCATCTCGGCCGAGGGCAACGAGCACACTACCGACGCCCGCCGCGGCGAGGGCACCTACGTCAAGATCGAGCGTGCCATGGACCTGCTGCGCTCGCACAAGCTGCCGTTTGGCATCTCCTGCTGCTGGACCAAGGCAAACGCCGACACGGTCGCCACCGAGGAGAACATCGACTGGATGATTGAGAAGGGCGCCCTGTTCTGCTGGTACTTCCACTTCATGCCGGTGGGCCGCGCCGCCACGGCCGACCTCATCCCCACGCCTGAGCAACGCGAGAAGATGTACCGCTTCATCCGCGAGATGCGCGACAAGAAGCCGCTCTTTACCCTTGACTTCCAGAACGATGGCGAGTACGTGGGCGGCTGCATCGCCGGCGGCCGTCGCTACCTGCACATCAACGCCGCGGGCGACGTCGAGCCGTGCGTCTTCATCCACTACTCCAACGTCAACATCCACGACGTGAGCCTGCTTGACGCCCTGGGCAGCCCCATCTTTATGAAGTACTACGAGGGCCAGCCCTTCAACGGCAACCACCTCAAGCCCTGCCCGATGCTCGAGAACCCCGACACGCTGCCCAAGATGGTGGCCGAGAGCGGCGCCCACTCCACCGACTTGGTGGAGCAGGAGACCCCCGAGCAGCTGCGCGAGAAGACCGTCGGGGCCGCCAAGGCTTGGGCGCCCATCGCCGACCGTCTCTGGGAGGACGAGTCGGACTCGATGTACGCCAAGCGCCACAGCGCCGACGGCTCGCAGGGCATGGCGGCCTCCGACATGGACAAGTTCGCCGCCCAGGGCCACCGCGGCTACGTCGACGAGCCCACGGCCACGAAGTAGCGAGCGCACCCAACCCGTTCGATTAAAGCGAGGGGCCCGTCTTCCCTGGGGGAGACGGGCCTCTTCTCGTATGACGTGTGTCATTAGGGACGGGTCCGTTTGCCCATGCCAGCGGGAACGTGCCTTCTGTCATATGACATCAAACACGTCCCCGCTGTCATACGCTAGATGCGCACCTCGAACTGGGGGCTGTCGCCAAGATTGCGGCAGCCGCGCCGCTCGCACGAGGCAACCGAGAAGCCCAGGCCCAGGCGGCGCAGCATCTCGTACTTGCTACGGGCGTCTGCGTACTGGTCGCGCAGACCGCGCAGCACGTCGCAGACGGCCACGCCCGTGCCCTGCAGCTCGCACGACACGGTGCCGTCGTCCTCGTTTCTCACCCAGCCGGCCACGCCCGCCTGGCGGGCGAGGGCCTGGCAGGTCCAGCGAAAGCCCACGCCCTGCACCATGCCGGTAAAGACGAGGGCGAGGCGAACCTCCTCGGGAACGTCCCAGCGCTCGATGACCTCGTCGATGTCTATGGGCGTTTCCATGGGTGCTCCTTGCTGACTGGACGTTTTGCGAAAGCTGCCGATTTGGCCAAGGGCACCTCGTCGGAGCCCCCTCGCTCACGTCCTCGCCGCTGCGCGGCTGCGGGATGACTCGCTCAGGACTCCGACGAGGTGCCCAGCTATGCGTCGCTCAGTGTCATGGCCTCGTGCGGGTTTTAAGCGAGCATCCCGCAGCCGCAACGCGGCGAGGACGCGAGCGAAAGACCCGCACGAGGCGCGCTAGACCTTACAGGCAGCTCTCGTAGATAGCGCGGGCGTCGGCCATCGTGAGCCTCTGGATCTGGCCAAACTCGGCACCCTTATTAATCTCGAGCGTCTCGAGCAGGGCGTCGATGTCGTCTGCGGTGACGCCCAGCTCGCCCAGCGTGCGCGGCATGCCCAGCGAGCAGAAGAAGGCCTGCAGCTCGTCGATGGTGGCGAGCACGGCGTCCTCGATGGCCTCCTCGGGCGTGGCGTCGATGCAGTCCTCGACGACGTCGACCGGCTCGATGTCGAAGACCCGCGCGCCCAGCGTGAGGAAGCGCTCGGGGGCAGACTGCCAGACGTAGCGCATCCAGGCCGGCATGATCACGGCGAGGCCGGCGCCATGGGCGATGCGCGGATCGTGAGCGGAGAGCTCGTGCTCCATGCCGTGGCTCTCCCAGCCGCCGGCGCGCTTGCCGTCGACGCCGCGGCCACAACCGGCGAGGTCGTTGTGCGCGAGCGTACCCGCCCACATGAGGTTCGCGCGGGCGTCGTAGCAGGTGGGGTCATCGAGGACGCGCGGCGCTTCGTCGACGATGGCGCGGATGAGCCCGCAGTCGAGCTCGTCGGTCACCGGCACGGGGCCGCTCGTCGAGAAGAAGCGCTCGAGGATGTGGGCGCACATGTCGGTGATGCCCGCGGCGGTCTGGTAGGCGGGCAGCGTGAAGGTGAGCTCGGGGTCCATGATCGAGACGACTGGGCGGTTGAGCTCGGTGGAGAGGCCCTTCTTGAGCAGGGTCTCGTCGTTGGTGAGCACGCTCGAGGCGCTGGCCTCGGAGCCCGCGGCCGGGATGGTGAGGATGCAGGCCACGGTGGGCTTGCCGCCCGCGACGGGCTCGGCGGCGTGGGTGTAGAGGTCCCAGACGTCGCCATCGTAGGGAACGCC
>NZ_CEVYAT010000110.1:0-5410 GCF_982402205.1 Parolsenella sp.
GTGATGCCCATGTCGCGGCCGGCCGTACGCGCGGCGCGGCCACCCGAGGCGCCGCCGCCAAAGAACGACGAGAAGATGTCGTCCATGCCAAAGCCGCCAAAGATGTCGGACACGTCGACGCCGCCGGCGCCAAAGCCCGCGGGGCCGTTGGGGTCGCCGTAGCGGTCGTAGTTGGCGCGCTTCTGCTCGTCGGAGAGGACGGAGTAGGCCTCGTTGACCTCCTTGAACTTCTCCTCGGCGTCGGGCGCCTTGTTGACGTCCGGGTGAAGGGTGCGGGCCTTTTTGAGGAAGGCGCGCTTGATGGTCCTTGCGTCGGCGTCGTGATCGACGCCAAGCACCTCGTAATAGTCGACCTTGGATTCCACGCTCGTAGTTCTCGCTTCCCTAATTGCTGATGACGTTCGTGAGAGCGGGCGCGAGGGCCCGCGAAGAGGCTAGTAGAAGCCGCGCGCCCCGTAGCCGCGGGTGCCCAGGCCCGACATGCACGAGACCATGAGGGCCATGAAGACGGCGATCGTGGCGCCGTTCATGGCGCCGTTGACGAAGTAGCGCCAGGCGTTGCTCCACCAGCTCTTAGGTTTGTGGAGCAGGCCCCCGTTGCCGAGGATGAACCACACGCCCATGAGCGCGGGCACGGCAACGACGAGGCCAAGCTGTGCCAGGCTCTGGAGCAGAAGGCCCAGGATGAGGAACGGCGCGGCGAAGCCCAGGAGCTGGAAGCCCTGGGCGGCCCTGGGCGAGAGGCGTTCGCTGGGAACGCCCACGCGACAGACGAAGTCGCCGGTGGTCGAGCCGTTGGTGCCGGCGTTGCCCATGCCGCTCACGCGCACGGTGTCGCCGTCGTGGCTGCCCGCCGGGATGTCGACGACGACCTCACTCGCCGAGAGCACGCGCCCGGTGCCGCCGCAGGTGTCGCACGGGTCGGCGACGACGCGGCCGCTGCCCTCGCACTCGGGACAGACCATGTTCATGACGCCCAGGCCCAGAAGGCTCGCGAGGTCGACCGAGATATGGCCGGTGCCGCCGCAGGTGGGGCAGGTGCGCGCATGGTCGGCGTGGACCGAGCCCGCACCATGGCAGACGTCGCAGGCGACGTAGCGCTGGTAGGTGATGCCGCGGCGGCAGCCCTTCTTGGCCTGCTCGTCGTCGAGGTCGAGCTGATAGACGACGTCACCGCCCGCCTGCGGGTTGTAGGCGCGACTGCGCGTGCGCGAGCGGGAGCGGCCTCCCATGTCGGAGAAGGGAAAGCCCCAGAAGCCGCCCATGCCCGCGAACGGGTCTCCCTGGGAGGGGGCGCCACCGCCACCATAAGGAGAACCGCCCGCGAAGGGGTTGCCCGACGACATGGCGTCGTAGCGGCGGCGCTTGGCAGGGTCCGAGAGCACGGCGTAGGCCTCGGAGATCTCCTTGAGCTTCTCCTCAGCGCCAGGCTCCTTGTTGATGTCGGGGTGGTACTTGCGCGCCAGCTTCTGGAACGCCTTGCGAATCTGCGCGTCGTCCGCATCGTGCTCGACGCCGAGGATCGCGTAGTAGTCCTTGTCGTTCATGGATGCCATGCCTGCGTGGGCTCCCGTCTGTTGCGCGCCTTAGCGCCCCGGGGCCATGCCCGAGGCGCACGTATGCTCGACATTCTACCCAATAGTGGGCGCAACTCGACATCTAACATGCACCCATCTGATACGCTTGGGTGTCACGGCAGGCGAGGCGGGCCGCAGACGAGTCGCCGCGCACGCCGCAGGAAACGTGGGACGAGAGCGCCGCGGGCGCCGCCGTCCCAGTGACCCCTACCAGGAGGTACGGATGGCAGAGTTCATCTACCAGATGTTCGAGGCGCGCAAGAGCCATGGCGACAAGGTCATCCTCGATGACGTGACCCTGAGCTTCTTCCCGGGCGCCAAGATTGGCGTCGTGGGCCCCAACGGCATGGGCAAGTCGACGCTGCTCAAGATCATGGCCAGCAAGGAGGAGGTCACCAACGGCGACGCCCGCCTCACCCCCGGCTACACCGTGGGCCTGCTCGAGCAGGAGCCGCCGCTCGACGACGACAAGACCGTCATCGAGAACGTGCGCATGGCCTTTGGCGACTTGCTCGCCAAGATCGACCGCTTCAACCAGATCGGCAACGAGATGGCCGACCCCGACGCTGACTTCGACGCCCTCATGGCCGAGATGGGCAAGCTCCAGGACGAGATTGACGCCGCAAACGGCTGGGACCTCGACTCGCAGCTCACCCAAGCCATGGACGCCCTGCAGTGCCCCGACCCCGACATGCCGGTGAACGTGCTGTCGGGCGGCGAGCGCAGGCGCGTGGCCCTGTGCCGCCTACTGCTCGAGGCGCCCGACCTGCTGCTGCTTGACGAGCCCACCAACCACCTCGACGCCGAGAGCGTGCTGTGGCTCGAGCAGTTCCTTCACAACTACCCCGGCGCCGTGCTCGCCGTGACCCACGACCGCTACTTCCTCGACAACGTCGCCGAGTGGATCTGTGAGGTCGACCGCGGCCACCTCTACCCCTACAAGGGCAACTACTCCACCTACCTCGAGACCAAGGCCGCCCGCCTCGAGGCCCAGGGCCAGAAGGAGGCCAAGCTCGCCACGCGCCTCAAGAACGAACTCGAGTGGGTGCGCAGCTCCCCCAAGGCCCGCCAGGCCAAGAACAAGGCGCGCCTCGAGCGCTACGAGCAGATGGAGGCCGAGGCCGCCGCGGGCCGCACCGTGAGCGTCACCGACATCCGCATTCCCGTGGGCCCGCGCCTGGGCACGAAGGTGCTGGTGGCTGAGCACCTCTCCAAGAGCTTTGGCGACCGCGTCCTGATCGACGACCTGTCCTTCGAGCTGCCGCGCAACGGCATCGTGGGCGTGATCGGCCCCAACGGCGTGGGCAAGTCGACGCTGTTCAAGATGATCGTGGGCGCCGCCGTGGCCGCGGGCGACACGACGCTCACCGAATCCAAGACCGAGCAGCCCACGAGTGGCTCGATCGAGCTGGGCGAGACCGTCAAGCTCTCCTACGTCGACCAAATGCGTGCAGGCATCGATGCCGAGAAGAACGTCTGGGAGGTCGTCTCGGATGGCAACGACTTCATCGTCGTGGGCAAAGACGAGATCAACTCCCGCACCTACGTGAGCGCCTTCGGCTTCAAGGGCACCGACCAGCAGAAGCCCGCTGGCGTGCTGTCGGGCGGCGAGCGCAACCGACTGAACCTCGCCCTCACGCTCAAGCAGGGCGGCAACCTGCTGCTGCTCGACGAGCCCACCAATGACCTCGACACCGAGACGCTCGAGAGCCTCGAGGAGGCCATGCTGGCCTTCCCGGGCTGCTCGGTCATTACCTCGCACGACCGCTGGTTCCTCGACCGCGTGGCCACCCACATCCTTGCCTGGGAGGGCACCGACGAGGAGCCGGGCCGCTGGCACTGGTTCGAGGGCAACTTCGACGACTACCAGCGCGACCGCGTGAGGCGCCTGGGCGAGGAGGCCGCCAAGCCCCACCGCATCCACCGCAAGCTCAGGAGGGACTAGCCCGAGATGGCGCTCACCGAAAACAACGCGACGCCGCACGGGGAAACGAGGAGCCGGTCCTTTGGCTGGCTCCTCGCCCTTGGCTGTGCGCTCGTCGCCACAATCTGTGGCCTTCTTGCGGTTGCTTCCTTCTTCGTGACGGCCACAGGAGCCTTGGGGGCGGGCTTCAGCGAGTACGTCTCCTTCCACCTGCCCACCACCCCCAAGTGGGTCCTCGAGTTTGCCGCAGCGTTTGCCGTTATGGCTCTCTACCTCCTTGTTGTCGTGAGGCTGGTGCGACATGCGGACCGGGTCCGCGAGGGCAGGTTCGTTGCCATCCTTACCGCCCTCGCCCTGCTGTTCTGCACCTGGTGGATCCCCGACAACGCAACCGCCTACAACGGCTTTGCCGACTCGCGCCAGCTCACGCAGTATGCCCAGGAGCTCGCCCGGGACGACTACTCGTCATTCCTGCCCCGAGCGGATGCATTCGCGAGCCGCCTACCCGGCGACATGTACCTGTCGAACTATCCCTTCCAGGCGGGCATCCTCCTTGTCTTCGAGGGGTACTTCAGGCTCTTTGGCACCCATGCCGTCATGCTCTACCAGTTCACGAACGCGCTTGCCTCGGTTGGCTCCGGACTTGCGCTCGTTGGCATGGCACGCCTCACGGGGGCACCAAAGCGCGAGCGTCTCGTGGCGGAGCTGCTCGCGCTCACCTTTGTGCCACCGCTCGTGTTCTGCATATTCCCTTATGGCAATGCGTTGGGGCTCGCTCTTTGCCTCTTCGCGATGCTTGCCTGGATGAAATCGCAGGCGATTGAGGGCACAAGGGCTCTTCCTCTCATCCTGTTTGGAGCCATCCTGCTGTTCTTCGGCTTTGTCGCAAAGTCGACCTACGTTGTCATGGCCATTGGCTTTGTGCTGGTACTTGCCATCGACAGCGTCAGGAAGGCGTCTTGGTGGCGCGCGCCCCTCATGATCGCCCTGCTCGTTATATCCTCAAAGGCTGCCGGGGCACTCCCCGCCTCTTACATGGAGGCACGCTTGGGAGTCGAGTTTCCCGATAACCAGCCAAAGTCCATGTGGATTGCCATGGGACTCAACACGGGAGACGTGTTTGGCGAGTCGATGCCCGGCTGGTGGAGTGGCTTTGCCCTCGAGAGCCAGATAAGGAACGAGGGCGACGTTGCAGCTCAGGCCGAGGAGGCAAAGGGTGCCATTGGGCAGGCAGCCACACGCTTTGCGAGCGACCCCGCATACGCCGCTTGGTTCTTCTCCAAGAAGCTCGGCACCGAGTGGCTCGACCCAACGTTTCAGTCACTCTACATCGCCTCGATTGGCATCATGACGCCCGAGGGGGCGGCGGGCACCAACGCGCCAGACGGTCGCTACGATGCATGGGACACGAGCTTTATTCATGGGTGGGTAAGCAGGGCCCTCTTTGCCGTGATGGATGGCATGCAGACGGTCATCTACGCAGGAGCAACAATTGGGGCGGTCGAGCTGTTCAGACAGGTTGGAGACAAGTCGAAGACGCTCGCCTACTGCCTGCCCTGCGCCTTCTTTATGGGCTTTGTCGTCTACGTCCTCTGGGAGGCAAAGGGTATGTACGCCATGCCGTTCTTCTTCTGCCTCATTCCCGTTGCGGCCCAAGGCCTCACCAAATTGGCACGGCACAAGCGGGGTCACCAGCCAACGTGATGGCCCGCGCTAAAGCATGGCAATGGCCGCGCCGAATCTGACTGTCTTCAGACTCGGCGCGGCCATTTTGCTCGTCAAAGCTGTCGTCGTGAGGCTCTGACCCTGTCCTACTCCCCCATCTTGAGGCGGGGCAGCATCACGTCGTCGGCGAGCAGCTCGGCGCGCCCGGCGCGGGCGGCCTCGACGCCGGCCTCGTCGCCCTCGC
>NZ_CEVYAT010000111.1:0-5394 GCF_982402205.1 Parolsenella sp.
GCTCTGAGCGATGCTTGCCCTTGCGGTCGCGCAGGTCGATGTCCCCAAAGTTCTTCGTGACCCTCACCGCCGCACGCTTGCTCTTGGCCTCAAAGACAAAGGCTCCCACCTCGCTAAAGAGCACCACGTCGACCTGGCGCCACAGCGGGGCCAGCACGCCCGAGCGACGCGGCAGCGAACGCGAGGCCACGGGCAGAAAGAGGTTCGCCGCAAGCTGAGCCCCAAACAGTGGCGAAGAGGTGTCACGGGTGCGAGCGCGCAGCGCCTCAAACAGCGCCCACTCGCCCACCACGCCACGGGACAAGGCCCGGGTGTCCGCGGGCGCCACCGAGAACGCATCGCCCTCATAGTGAGCCTTGAGGGCATAGCGCTCCTCACCCCTGGCGTCCGGGGCAGACTCAAGGCGCGTTCCCGTTGCGCGGAACCACTGGCTCACGTAGTAGCGGCACTGGGCAAGGCGAAAGTAGAGCGCGCGGCCTTGCGCGTAGCGCTCACGGGCATCCTCAACCCTACGGCGACCCAGGGCAAGGCGCGCCTTGAGATAAAGCTTGCGGACGAGCCCCGCCTGCTCCAGCTGACCTTCGAGGGCTTTGGCTGCGTCGACAACGGCCTTAGCCTCGTCGTTTTGTGCGGCAAGCTCGCGGGCGCAGGCGTCATAGGTGGCCTCGGATAGCATGCCGCCGCAGGAAGGGCAGGAGAAGGGACGGCTATCGCTCGCAAGCGAGGACAGGGCAACCTTGGCGCCGCAGCCGGGGCAAACCACCTTGATGCCCTTGTAAACACGCGTGCGGATTTGCTCGGGCGTCTCCGGCGTCACATCGATGCTGGCGCGCTTGTGGATGCGCCCCTGCTGGTGAACCTTCTTGACCGTCTTGCCCACGATGACCTCCCAAGCTTTAGTTGGGAGGATGGTATCGAACAAGCGGGACATTAAAGAAAAAGGCCCATAGGGGGCCAAAAAGCACCATGCGCGAGAGGAGCACGCGAGTAAAGAAGGGGGCTCGCACCTAAGGAGCCTCCCGCGCATGGCACTAGAATATTAGTCCATTCTAGGGACATTATTGCCGAGGTCGGTCAACGGTTTTTGCGCCCACGCAATATTGCGGGGCGCCCGCAGCCATCTCCCCTGCTTACAGCGTTGTGGCGCAACTAAATTCATTTTTCAAAGATCAGCGCGAGAAGGCCCAGCGGTACCCAAAGACGCCGTCACCGCACCAAACACGCACGCACTAGTGCCTCTGCGCCAATCGATACTTGCGCAGCCTGCTCGTCTTGGGCGCCGTGGCCTCGATGAGACCAGCCTCCAGAAGTGGCTTAATGCGGTAGCGCACCTGGCTCATGGACAGTCCCGTCTCCCTCACCAGATCACTGGCAGACATCTCCCCACGGTCACCGATGATCTCGAGCACACAATCCCTGCCCGGTGTAGCAGTCAATTGCAGCCGAGACGACATGCGCCGATCAGAGGTGCCGGAATCCACCGGCCTGTACAGAATCACCTTGAAACTGTCGAGCCGGGGGCAAAACTCAGGCTCGGGAAGGCCGCGCTCGCGGCACTCCCTAAGCATCATGGGAATGCCCGAGCCATTGCCCTCGGCCGGAGAGCCTGCGCCGTCGGGCAGCGGAACGAGGGACATGAGCCTCATGAGAGTGGCGTTGCGGCAGCATGAGGAACCGTCGGCAAGGTTGAGCTGCGTCTTCGTGCCGTAAAGACCCCCGGGGTTAAGAATCTCGATACGGTCGTCAAAGATGTCGACAGAGACGGCCTGGCCGTCATAGCGAGGGCTGTAGTCGCGGTGGATCAGGGCGTTGGCAGTGGCTTCTCGAATGACCTCCTCGGGAACCTCGAGCTCATCGATACGCCCGGCGCCAACCACCACGGAGCGACGCCTCAGGTTCTTGGCAGTGGCAGCGACCGCGTCCACGACCATCTCGCCCAGGGTGCCCTCGCAGATCGTTCGGTCACGAAAGCGCAGCGCGCCAGACGCCCCCTTCTCGGTCCCAGCGTGAACGGCAACGTCAACGACCAGCCGGGGATAGAACTGCTGGGGATAAACGCCCGCAACGAGCAGCCCCGCCTTAGTGACAGAGCCATCCTCGCTCGTGAAGTTGAGACGCTTGAGCTTCGTTGCGCCGTCCCCCGCCCCCTTGAGCGCCCGAGGAGTCAGGCTCAGAGCACGAGCGAAGGTTCCCTGGACCAGGCCGTCGTCGAGGTCAGATGGCACAGCACCGGCAACGGGAGAGCGGTCAAAGGCAGTTCGCTCCGACGCAATGGCGACCGAGAACAGCTCGTTATCAGAGAGGAGGATGTCCTTGTCGTCGACGCGCTTATAGCTAGCCCTGGGGCCGCGGTCAAGCAGATAGCAGGGCTTTGACTCAGGGGGCAGCTCCTCAATCTCAATGACAAGAACGGGGCACGAGTCGAGAAACGCACGCGAGATGGAATACCGAGGCGGATTGACGAGCTTGCCCCGCGAGCCGCCATCTCCCATGCCGGCCACGAATTGTTCGCGCACACGGTTGATGTCGAAGTCAGCAACGGGGGCAAAGCCGTTTCTCTCGCTAATGCCCAGAACAATGAGGCCACCAGAGGTATTGGCAAAGGCGCTGACCGTCTCCCAGATGTCCTTGGAGAGCGAGGCGGCACATTCCTTGACCTCCACCTCGGAGTCATCAGTGCCCTGTCTGCGCAGACGAGCGACTATCTGTTCCAGGCCAAAGTCCTCCATGCCGCACCTCACTCACGCTGTCAGTGATATCACTAACAGATTAGCACTCGTCACTCATACTATCAGTGAGAATTGTGAGCGATGGATGTGTTCGTTACTCACATGCGAGAAGGACGGACGGCCCTACTGTCCCTGAGCCCTGTAGCGCGCCTCCGTGGCGGCCTTGGCCGGACGCCACCAGTCCTCGTTGTCGCGGTACCACTCGATGGTCTGCTCCAGGCCTTCCTCGAAGTTGTTGTGCGTCGGGCGCCAGCCGAGCTCGCGGCGCAGCTTGGTCGAGTCGATGGCGTAGCGGCGGTCGTGGCCCGGGCGGTCAGCCACCCAGTCGAAGTCCTCGGGGTCGCGGCCCATGGCCTCGAGGATCATGCGCAGCACCGTGATGTTGTTCTGCTCGCCGTCCGCGCCGATGAGGTAGGTCTCCCCCATGCGGCCCCTCGTGAGGATGTCCCACACGGCGGAGGAGTGGTCCTCGGTGTGGATCCAGTCGCGGACGTTCTCGCCCCTGCCGTAGAGCTTCGGCCGCTCGCCATCGATGACGTTGGTGATCTGGCGGGGGATGAACTTCTCCACGTGCTGGTAGGGACCGTAGTTGTTCGAGCAGTTGGAGATGGTCGTGCGCAGGCCGTAGGTGCGGGTCCAGGCGCGGACGAGCATGTCGGAGCTCGCCTTGGTGGAGGAGTACGGGCTGCTCGGGTGGTAGGGGGTCTCCTCGGTGAAGCGCGCCGGGTCGTCGAGCGCGAGGTCGCCATAGACCTCGTCGGTCGAGACGTGGTGGTAGCGCACACCGTACCTGCGCACCGCCTCAAGCAGGCGGAACGTGCCCTCGACGTTGGTTCGCAGGAACGGCTCCGGGTCCGCGATGGAGTTGTCGTTGTGGGACTCCGCCGCGTAGTGGACAATGGCGTCGTGCCCGGGGACGAGCTCGTCGAGCAGGGCCGCGTCGCAGATGTCGCCCACGACGAGCTCGATGCGGTCGGCCGGCAGTCCCGCGATGTTCCCGGGGTTGCCCGCGTAGGTGAGCTTGTCGAGCACGGTCACGTGCACGTCCGGGTGGTTGTTCACCACGTAGTGCACGAAGTTGCTGCCGATGAAGCCGCAGCCGCCCGTGACGATGATGTTCTTTGGCTCGAAGGTCTCTGCCATATAGATTCGGCTAGTCCCTTTCCCAGAGATCTCTCGTGAATACCTTGTACTCGGCATCATCAAGCTCGGAAGCCATCCTATTGGCAAGAATCAAATCACATGAGGACTTAAGCTCATCCAATGACTCGGTCGTCGGAACACCAGCGAACGGCTCGCCCTCACAGCGAGGCTCATAGATGATCATATCTACCCCAGCCGCCTTGAGCCTGTCGATGATGCCTTGAATAGAGCTCTCGCGGAAGTTGTCGCTGCCGCTCTTCATAACAAGGCGGTAGACGCCAACCCGCTTGGGGCACCTCTCAAGAACGCTGGCGGCAATGAAATCCTTGCGCGTGTCATTCGCTTCGACCGTAGCACGCACAAGGTTCTGAGGGACGTCACCAAAGTTAGCCAGCAGCTGCTTAGAGTCCTTAGGGAGGCAGTATCCGCCATAGCCAAAGCTAGGGTTGTTGTAGAAGTCGCCAATGCGGGGGTCGAGCGAGACGCCCTTGATAATCTTCGAAGCGTCCAGGCCATTGGAGGCGGCATAGGTATCAAGCTCGTTGAAGTAGGAGACGCGCATGGCGAGGTACGTGTTCGAGAACAGTTTAATTGCCTCGGCCTCCGTTGAGCCCATGACCAGAACGGGAACTGAATCTCTGATGTCCTCATCAGCTCCAGATCTGAGAGCCTCCGCAAACGTCTTTGCGTCTTCGGAGAGGTCGTCCTCAGCAGCATTTCTGGAAGGGACGCCAACCACAATCCTTGAAGGGCGCAGGCTGTCTGCGAGGGCATGCCCCTCCCTCAGAAACTCCGGCGAAAACAAGATTCGCAGATTGGGATAGAGACCAGAGACGCGTTCCGTATAACCAACGGGGATGGTCGACTTAATGACCACAACAGCCCGAGAGCTCCGCTTTGCAAGCTCATCCAGCACCGACTCGATGGAGCTGGTATCAAACGTGTTCTTGTTGGGGTCATAGTTGGTAGGCGTAGCGATGACAACATAGTCAGGGTTCTCGTACGCATAGTCGGGGTCAAGCGTTGCCTCAAGAGTGGGCACACCCTCGGCGAGCATGGCCTCAATCTTGGCATCGCCAATCGGCGACTTGCCAGCGTTGATGGCCTTAACCTTGCCGGGGACGATGTCGACCGCCCGGACCTCCCCCACCTTCGAAAGGAGGCAGGAAAGGGACAGGCCAACATATCCAGTTCCAACGACTGTAAAGTGCATGCTTCGCTCCGTAGTTAAGCCAATATTCATCTAAAGGTTAAACTTTTTGAAACAGCAAATGGTACACCATTAATTACAAATCCAGCTTATTTGAGGAGACAAATGCCCCTAATTTCAATCATTATTCCAGCTTACAAAAACGATCAATACCTTGCGGCGTGTTTGGACAGCGTCCTCAGCCAAGACGAAGACAGCTGGGAGGCAATCGTTGTTGTTGACGGAAGCCCCGACACATGTGCCGAAATCGCCCAAAATTACTCAGCGCGTGACAGAAGGATTACCTCCATCTGCAAGATTCACAACGAGGGC
>NZ_CEVYAT010000112.1:0-5379 GCF_982402205.1 Parolsenella sp.
TGGGCTGCGCCCCCGTGCTCGAGTTCTTCCGCCGCGGCATCCCCGTGTGCATGGGCACCGACGCCTACACCCATGACATGCTCGAGAGCCTCAAGGTCTTCCTCATCATCCAGCGCCACAACGCCGCGATGCCCAACGTGGGCTGGGGCGAGGCCATGACCATGCTGTTCAAGAACAACTACGCGATGGCCTCCAAGTACTTCGACCGCAAGATCGGCGCCCTCACGCCCGGCGCCGCGGCCGACGTCATCGTCATGGACTACCCGGTCTTTACGCCCTTCTCCGACGAGAACATCGACGGCCACATGCTGTTCGGCATGATGGGCAAGAACTGCCGCACCACGATCGTCAACGGCAAGGTTCTCTACAAGGACCGCGAATTCGTGGCCTTCGACGAGGAGCGCATCAACGCCTGGACGCTCGAGCAGTCCAAGAAGCTCTGGGGTACGCTCAACAACCGCACCTACTAGGTAACCTCGGGCCGGCTCGCCGGTCCGTGAGCCCGGCGCCCCCTTGTGGGCGTCGGGCAAACCGCGTCTGGGCCGGGGAGCCCGGGCGCGGCAGACGACCTCCGCGGGGCCGTCGCGCGCGGGTGCCACCCGCGCGTTATTCAACTCGCCCATGCCGCGCGGTCTCGGCTGGGCAGGAGAGGAGCTCACAATGAGCGACATCATGAGGCCGATCCCGTTCGCACGGCTTATGGACTGGATCCTCACCGAGAACACCGAGAAGGGAAGCATCTTCGGCGTTCGCAAGATCGTGCGTCACGAGGGCGGCGCCGACCCGATCTTCGCCGAGAAGATCGAGACCCCCTTTGGCCCGGCCGCGGGCCCCAACAGCCAGCTCACGCAGAACATCGTTGCCTCCTACGTTGCCGGCGCCCGCTTCTTCGAGCTCAAGACCGTCCAGGTCATAGACGGCGCCGAGCTGTCGAAGTGCGTCGCCAAGCCCTGCATCGTGGCTGAGGACGAGTGCTACAACTGCGAGTGGTCGACCGAGCTCGAGGTCCCGCAGGCCATGAGCGAGTACATCAAGGCCTGGTGGGCCTGCAAGCTGCTCGCCCGCGAGCTTGGCCTGGGCGACCCCAACGGCTTCGTCTTCAACATGAGCGTGGGCTATGACCTCGAGGGCATCAAGAGCGCCAAGGTCGACGCCTACATCGAGGGCATGAAGGACGCCTCCAACACCGCCGTCTGGGCCGAGTGCCGCGACTGGGCCCTCGCCAACCTCGACCGCTTCGAGCACGTCGACGCCGACTTCGTCAACTCTGTGAGCCCGCACGTCTCGAGCTCCGTCACCGAGTCGACGCTTCATGGCTGCCCGCCCGACGAGATCGAGCGCATCGCCACCTACCTCATCACCGAGAAGGGCCTCAACACCTACATCAAGTGCAACCCGACCCTTCTGGGCTACGAGTACGCCCGCGAGCGCCTCAACAGCCTTGGCTTCGACTACATCGCCTTCGATGACAAGCACTTCGTCGAGGACCTGCAGTGGGCCGACGCCGTGCCGATGTTCAAGCGTCTCATCGCCCTCACGCAGGAGCGTGGCCTCGCTTTTGGCGTCAAGCTCACCAACACCTTCCCGGTCGACGTAACCCGCAAGGAGCTGCCGAGCGAGGAGATGTACATGTCCGGCCGCTCGCTGTACCCGCTGACTATCCACCTTGCCCAGAAGATCTCCTCCGAGTTCGATGGCAAGCTGCGCATCTCCTACTCCGGCGGTGCCGACGCCCAGAACATCAAGAGCCTCTACGGCGCGGGCATCTGGTCTATCACCATGGCCACGACCGTCCTGAAGCCCGGTGGCTACGAGCGCTTCAGCCAGATCTCGCACGTCCTCGAGGGCGTCGAGCGCAAGGACGAAGTCGACGTCGCCGCCGTGACCGCCCTTGACGAGGCCGTCGCGGCCGACCCCAAGTACAACAAGCCCATCAAGCCGGTTCCAAGCCACAAGCTCGACTGGCCGCTGCCGCTCACGAACTGCTTCACCTCGCCCTGCCGCAACGGCTGCCCCATCGAGCAGGACATCCCGGCCTACCTGGCCGCCGTTGACGAGGGTCGCCTGGCCGACGCCCTGGCCATCATCGCCGAGCGCAACGCCCTGCCCTTCATCACCGGCAACCTCTGCCCGCACCCCTGCGGCACCAAGTGCATGCGCGCCTTCTACGAGCCCGAGGGCGCTGCCATCCGCGCCTCCAAGCTCAAGGCCGCCCGCGGTGGCATCGACGAGCTGCTGGCCTCCATCAAGGCCAACAAGCCCGAGTCCGTCGAGGGCGCCCAGGGCAAGAACGTCGCCGTCATCGGCGGCGGCCCGGCCGGACTGGCCTGCGCGTTCTTCCTGACGCGCGCCGGCGCCAAGGTCACGATCTTCGAACGCAGGGACACCCTGGGTGGCGTCGCCCGCCACATCATCCCGGCGTTCCGCATCGCCGACGAGGACATCGACCGCGACGTCGAGCTGTGCTGCGCCTTTGGCGCCGAGGTCAAGCTCGGTGTCGAGGTCAAGAGCGTCGACGAGCTCAAGGCTGCCGGCTACACCGACGTCGTGGTCTGCTGCGGTGCCTGGGCTCCCGGCCACGTGGGCCTCGAGTACGGCGAGGAGATCGACGTCCTCGATTTCCTCGGTGCCGCCAAGCGCGGCGAGGACCTCTCGAGCCTCGGCTCCGACGTCGTCATCGTGGGCGCCGGCAACACCGCCATGGACGCCGCCCGCGTCGCCAAGCGCCTTCCGGGCGTCGAGAACGTCCGCATCTGCTACCGCCGCACCAAGCGCTACATGCCCGCCGACGAGGAGGAGCTCGCCGAGGCCCTCTCCGAGGGCGTCGAGCTCGTCGAGCTCGTTGCCCCCAAGGGCGTGCGTGACGGCGTCCTGACCTGCGACAAGATGGTCCTGGGCGAGCCCGACGAGTCTGGCCGCCGCAGCCCCGTTGCCACCGGCGAGACCATCGAGGTCCCGGCCACCGCGGTCATCTGCGCCGTGGGCGAGCACATCGAGGGCGACCTCTACGAGGCCGCCGGCGTCGAGACCGACCGCCGTGGCCGTCCGGCCGGCTGCGCCACCGGCGTCGAGGGCGTCTGGGCTGCCGGAGACTGCCGCCGTGGCCCCGCCCGCTTCGTCGATGCCATCGCCGACGCCCAGCAGGTTGCCAAGCAGATGTGCGGCGTCGACTTCTCCAAGTACTCCGAGGCCAACGTCCGCGCCGGCCACGAGGCCAGCTGCTACGAGCGCAAGGGCGATCTGCGCCTGGGCTGCGCCGGCTGCCAGAACAACTCCGGCTGCCTTGGCTGCGCCACCGTCTGCGAGGCCTGCTGCGACGTCTGCCCCAACCGCGCCAACGTCTCCATCACCGTCCCGGGCCTTGCTCAGCACCAGGTCGTCCACGTCGACGGCATGTGCAACGAGTGCGGCAACTGCGCCGTGTTCTGCCCGTGGAGCGGCCGCCCGTTCAAGGACAAGCTCACGCTGTTCTGGAGCGCCGAGGACATGGGCAACTCCGAGAACCGAGGCTTCCTGCCCCAGGCCGACGGCACCTTCCTCGTTCGCCTCAAGGACGGCATCGGCTCCTACGACGTCGATGACGCCAACTGCGGCCTGCCCGAGGAGGTTCGCCTGACGATTGCCGCCGTGCGCGACAACTACGCCTACCTGCTCGCCAAGTAGCATGCGTTAGGCGGCCGGGCGTCCCTCCCGCGCCCGGCCGCATCTTCTAGGGAGTTATGGACAGTATTGGACGCGCGGGCGCGGACGCATGTGCCTGCGCCCGCGCGTCCCGCGAGAAACGAAAGGCCGTGCCATGGCCTACGACAAGCATAAGTACGATCAAGCGAAGGCCCCCACCAAGCCGGGCGCGCCCAAGCGTCCGAGAAAGCCCCGCCCGATTGCCGTCGTCATGTGCGCCGGCGGCTGCGACCTGCAGGGCTGCAAGCAGGGCTGCATCGGTTGCGCCACCTGCGTGGGCGTCTGCCGCAAGAATGCCATCCACATCAACGAGCGCGGCGTCGCCGTCGTCGACCGCGACGCCTGCATCGGCTGTGGCCTGTGCGTACGCTCCTGCGAGCAGAAAGTCATCCAGCTCGTCGAGCGCGAGTTCACGATCACGGCGCGCTGCTCCAACACCGAGAAGGGCTCCGACGCCAAGCTCGAGTGCGACAACAGCTGCATCGCCTGCGGCGCCTGCGAGCGAGCCTGCCCGTCCGGCGCCATCCACGTGGTCGACAACCACGCCGTGATCGACTGGGCGCACTGCATTGCCTGCGGCATGTGCGCCACCAAGTGCCCCAGAAACGTCATCCGCGATGCCTTTGGCATCGTGGCCGAGAAGTAGGGAGGAGAAGACGATGGCATCTGAGTACACGCTGCACATCAACGGCAGCGACTACACCACCACAGAGAACAAGCCGCTCCTTCGCTACCTGCGCGACGACCTCAAGCTCACGAGCGTCAAGGACGGCTGCTCCGAGGGCGCCTGCGGCACCTGCACCATCATTGTTGACAACCAGGCTGTCAAGTCCTGCGTCCTCACCACCAAGCTCGCCCAGGGCCACGACATCGTGACCATCGAGGGTCTCACCGAGGAGGAGCAGGAGGCGTTCGTCTATGCCTTTGGCGTCGCCGGCGCCGTTCAGTGCGGCTTCTGCATCCCGGGCATGGTCATGTGCGGAGCGGCCCTGTGCCGCCGCGAGCCCGATCCCTCGGGCCCCATGATCGCCCAGGCCATCAAGGGCAACGTCTGCCGTTGCACCGGCTACAAGCGCATCCTCGTGGCCATCAAGCTCGCCGCCGCCATCCTGCGCGGAGACGAGAAGATCGACCCGGCCGCCGAGCGTGGTGACAACTACGCCGTGGGCGAGCAGATCTTCCGCGTCGACGTCCGCCGCAAGGTGCTTGGCTTTGGCAAGTACCCCGACGATATGGACGAGCGAGACTTCCCGGGCATGGCCTACACCTCGGCCATCCGCTCCAAGTACCCGCGCGCCCGCGTGCTGTCGATCGACGCGAGCAAGGCCGAGGCACTTCCCGGCGTCCTGGGCGTGCTCACCGCCGCAGACGTGCCCCACAACCAGGTGGGCCACCTCATCCAGGACTGGGACGTCATGATCGCCGAGGGCGACATTACCCGCTGCGTGGGCGACGCCATAGCGCTGGTCGTGGCCGAGGACGCCAAGACCCTCGAGCGCGCCAAGAAGCTCGTGAAGATCAGTTACGAGGAGCTCGAGCCCATCCGCTCCATCGAGGAGGCCAAGGCCGAGGACGCGCCCAAGATCCACGACAGCTTCTTTGCCTTTGGCAACACGGTCGAGCTCAAAGACAACGTCTGCCAGAGCCGCCACGTCACCCGTGGCGACGCCGCGACGGCCCTCGCCAACTCGGCATTCA
>NZ_CEVYAT010000113.1:0-5334 GCF_982402205.1 Parolsenella sp.
ATGTGGGCCGAGGCCCTGGCCGCCCTCGATGAGCGCTACGAGGAGCAGGTCGTCATGGAGGCCGCCGCGGCGCCGCAGGTGGTCGTTACCACCTCGGCGGGCGACGAGCTCGACGAGCCCGAGGGCCTCGAGCCCAACACGGCCTTCATCCCGTTCAAGCCCCAGGCCGGCCACCCTGAGGTCGTCGACACCGAAAGCTACGTCGACATGCTCGTCGACCAGGAGCTCGCCCGCAACGAGAGCCCCTCGGTGCGTCGCCTCGCGCGCCACAAGCTGCGCGACTACTTCAAGGTCATTGACGGCACGGGCGACATCAAGAGCGCCCGTCACCTGGCCGCCCAGCAGGCGTAGGGCATGGGGGCGCCCCAGACGCACGCGCATGAGAAGAGCGCCCGCCGCATCCCCTCGTGGGTGCGGCGGGCGCTCGTCGTGGCGTGGATCGCCTTCATATGGAGCAGGTCGCTCTTCCCGGGGCCCGTCTCGAGCACCCAGAGCAACTTCGTGGTCGCCGTGCTCCAGCCCCTCCTCGAGGCCATGGGCATTCACGAGTGGAGCCAGATGACCTTCCTCGTGCGTAAGACCGCGCACTTCCTCGAGTACACCGTGCTGGGCGTCCTTCTCGCCCTCACGAGGGACGAGGGGAGCCCGTGGTGGCCCCGCGTGCTCGTGGGCGTGGCCACCCCCAGCGCGGACGAGACGATCCAGCTGTTCGTGCCCGGCAGGAGCGGGCAGCTCACCGACGTCATGCTCGACTGCGCGGGGGTGGCGGTGGGGATGGCCCTCGCTACAGGTATTCGATCTGCGCTCCGTCGACGTCGCAGGTAAGGATGTGCGTGGCGCACTGCGGGAAGCGCTCCTGCAGACGCACCTGCAGAAACTTCGCGACGATGGTGTCGTCGGTCACGGCCATGAGGGTCGAGCCCGAGCCAGAGATCCACATCGTGGCGGCTCCGCCCTCGAGGCAGGTGGCGCGGATCGCGTCGTAGTCGGGGATGAGCGTGCGGCGGTAGGGCTCCTGGATGAGGTCGTCGTTGGCGGCCGCGATGAGCGAGTTGTCGCCCGTCTCGAGGCCGCGCGTGAGGCCCGCGATGCGGCCCATCTGCCACACGGCGGTCGACAGCGGCACCTGCTGGGGCACGACCTTGCGCGCCTCGCTCGTGTGCACCTCGTAGGGCGGCACGATCGTGAGGAAGCGCAGGCGCGGGCTCACGTCGTAGCGCAGGCAGCGCGGAAGCTCGCCGGCGGGCGTGAACGAGCACACCGCAGCACCCAGGATCGCGGGCGCCACGTTGTCGGGGTGGCCCTCGACGCGCGTCGCCATCGCCACGAGCTCCTCGCGCGTCACGGTGTGGCCCGTGAGGGCCGCGGCGGCCATGATGCCGGCGACCACGCAGGTCGAGCTTGAGCCCAGGCCGCGGGCCACGGGCACGTCGGTCTGGATGTCGATGGACACACCAAAGGGCTCCACGCCCCATTCGGCCAGGGCGTCGACGAGCGACACGTAGACGAGGTTGTGCTCGTTTTGGAACTGCTCGGGGCAGCCCGAGATCGTGAGGCTCTCGGCGCGGTCGAACGTGAAGTGCGAGTAGAGCGACACGGCCATGCCCAGGGTGTCGTAGCCAATGCCGAGGTTTGCGCTCGTAGCGGGAACGCTTATGCGGATCATGCGAGCAGCTCCTTGGCCTTGTCCTCGACGTAGGCGTTCATGCCGTCGACGGCGACGACGTCGCCGAAGCGCTCGGGCGCACTGCGCAGGGCCGAGAGGGCCGCGGGCGCGGTCGTGTGCGAGAGCTCCTCGAGGGCGTCCATGCACGCGAAGCCGCCCATGCCGGCGGTGTCGTGGTCCAGGGCCGCGAGCACGTCTGCCGAGAACTTGTAGGGGCTTGCCGTTGAGAGGACCACGCGGCAGGTGCCGTCGACGGGGCGCTGCTCGAGCACGTGGCGCGCGACCGCAGTGTGCGGGTCGAGCAGCACGCCGTGCTCCTCCCAGGTGGAGCGGATCGTGGCGCGGGTGTCCTCGTCGCTGGCGCGGCCGCAGGCAAACGTGGCGTGCAGGCGCTCGAGCAGCGCGGGCGGAATCGTGTAGGCGCCCTTCTCGGCAAGGTCTGCCATGAGGGAGGCCACGAGGTCGCAGTCGCCCTCGCTCAGGTAGAAGAGCAGGCGCTCGAGGTTGGACGACACGAGGATGTCCATCGAGGGGCTGATCGTCTTGTGGAACGGGCGGCGACGGTCATAGGTGCCGGTGGCGATGAAGTCAGTGAGGACGTCGTTGGCGTTGGAGGCCACGACGAGCGTGCGCACGGGCAGGCCCATGAGCTTGGCGTAGTAGCCGGCGAGCACGTCGCCGAAGTTGCCGGTGGGCACGCAGAAGTCGATGGCGTCGCCCACCTTGAGGGCGCCCGCGCTTGCGAGCTGCGCGTAGGCGTCGAAGTAGTAGGTCACCTGGGGTACCAGGCGGCCGACGTTGATGGAGTTGGCGCTCGACAGCACGACGTTCTCCTCGGCCAGGCGGTCGCGCAGGGCGGCGTCGGCGAAGATGCGCTTGACCTCGGTCTGGGCGTCGTCGAAGTTGCCCTCGATGGCGCAGACGGCAACGTTGTTGCCGCGCTGGGTGGCCATCTGCAGGCGCTGGACGTCGGAGACCTTGCCGTGCGGGTAGAAGACGGTGACGCCCGTGCCGGGGACGTCGGCGAAGCCCTCGAGCGCGGCCTTGCCGGTGTCGCCGCTCGTGGCGGTCACGATCATGACGTTGCGGCCGTCGCCCGCGCGCGAGACGCGCATGAGCTGCGGCAGCATCTGAAGGGCCACGTCCTTGAAGGCGCTCGTGGGGCCGTGCCACAGCTCGAGCGTCCAGTCGTCGCCGCAGGGCGAGACGGGCGTCACGGCGGGTGAGTCGAAGTTGTCGCCATAGGCGGCGTCGACGCAGGAGGCGATCTCTTCTGCCGTGAAGTCGTCGAGCAGATGGCCCAGGACGAGCTTGGCGCGGTCTTGGTAGGTGCCGGCCATGAGCGCGCCAAGCGAGGGCGCGCCGGTCGCGACGTCATCGCGGACGAACAGACCGCCGTCGTGGGCAATACCCTCGAGAATCGCCTGCTTGCTTGTTAAGGATTCGTTTCGCGAGCGCGTGCTATGGTACGTTGTCACTGCTCTTCTCCTTGCGTCGTGAGCGATGCGGGCGGGTGAGGGAGCCGCGAGCTCGCGGGCGTCCCTACCGTTCGAAGCATCATAGCGTGGAGAGGGCTCGGCGCGGCCTGCGGCGAGCCCACATGAGACAGTATGGAAACGTCTGCGTCTCCTTTGCACCCCCAAGGCGCGCGGCTCGGAGGGCCACATGATCAAGATCACTAAGTTCGGAGGCTCGAGCGTCGCCGACGCCGGCCAGTTCAAGAAGGTCAAGCGCATCATCGAGGCCGACGAGGGCCGCCGCTTCGTCGTCGTTTCGGCCGCCGGCAAGCGCAACTCTGACGACAACAAGATCACCGACCTTCTCTACCTGGTCGATGCCCACCGCACCTACCACGTCGACTGCACGGCGCTTCTCGAAGACATCAAGCAGCGCTTCGTCGACATCGCCATCGAGCTGGGGCTCAAGTACCCCATCGCCGAGAAGTTCGACGAGTTCGCGGCCAACATCAAGGGCTACACCACCGAGTACATCGTGAGCCGAGGCGAGTACTTCACCGCCCAGCTCATGAGCGAATACCTTGGCCTGCCGTTCGCCGACGCCGCCGACTACGTGCGCTTCCACCACGACGGCACGCTCGACATGGAGCGCACCTGCGACCGCATCCACGACCTGGTCGTGCGCGAGGGCAGCTTTGTGCTGCCGGGCTTCTACGGCGCCACCGCCGAGGGCGACATCCGCCTGTTCAGCCGTGGCGGCGGCGACATTACGGGCGCCATCGTGGCCCGCGCGCTCAACGCCGACCTCTACGAGAACTGGACCGACGTCTCGGGCTTCCTCACGGCAGACCCGCGCATCGTCAAGCGCCCCCGCGCCATCCGCCGCATCACATTCGACGAGATGCACGAGCTGTCCTACATGGGCGCCTCGGTGCTGCACGAGGAGGCCATCTTCCCCGTGCGCGAGGCCAACATCCCCATCGCGATCCTCAATACGAACCACCCCGAGGAGCGCGGCACGATTATCCAGGAGCGCGTCGAGCCTGGCGAGGACGACCCGGTCATCACCGGCATCGCTGGCAAGCGCGACTTCCTCACCGTGCACGTCTCCAAGACCAAGATGAGCGACTCGGTGGGCCTTCTCGCCCGTGCACTGGGCATCTTCGAGCGCTACGGCGTCTCGGTTGAGCACGTGCCCACGGGCGTCGACTCGTTTGGCGTGGTCGTCAACAGCGCCGACGTCAAGGACAAGATCTACTCGATCGTGGCCGACCTGCAGCGCGAGCTCAAGCCCGACGAGGTCAAGGTCATCGACCAGCTGGCCCTCATCAGCGTGGTGGGCCGCAACATGTCCAACCGCCCGGGCACCTCGGGCAGGCTGTTCTATGAGCTGGGCAAGAAGGGCATCAACATCAGGCTCATCACCCAGAGCTCGCAGGAGATCAACATCATCTTTGGCGTGAACAACGCCGACTTCGAGGACACCATTCGCGCCGTCTACGACGCGTTCCTTGACGAGGAGGACTAACCCATGGCCGAGCCTAAGAACGTCGCAATCCTGGGCGCCACCGGTGCTGTGGGCACGCAGATGCTCGAGTGCCTCGCCGAGCGCGACTTCCCGGTGGGCGATCTGCATCTGCTGGCGAGTCCGCGCTCCGTGGGCAAGGTCGTCGAGTGGCAGGGCCGCAAGGTCGAGGTCGAGCTCGCCTGCCCTGAGGCCTTCGAGGGCGTCGACATCGTGCTGGGCGCCGCCGGCGACGACGTGGCCAAGGAGCTCCTGCCCGAGGCCGTGCGCCGCGGTGCCACCGTGGTCGACAACTCGCACGCCTTCCGCCTCGACGCCGATGTGCCCCTGGTGGTTCCCGAGATCAACCCCGAGGACGTGGCCTGGAACCACGGCCTCATCGCGAACCCCAACTGCGCCACGATTATTGGCCTCGTGCCCACTTGGCCGCTGCACAAGCTGGGTCACGTCACGCGCATGGTCGTGAGCACCTACCAGGCCGCGAGTGGCGCCGGCGTGCCCGGCATGACCGAGCTCGAGGAGCAGCTGGGCGCCCTGGGCCGCGGCGAGGAGATTGGCGTGCCCAAGGCCTTCGCCGACCAGCTCGCCAACAACCTCATCCCCCAGATTGGCTCCGAGAAGTTCGCGGGCTACACCTCCGAGGAGATGAAGATGCAGAACGAGGGGCGCAAGATCATGCACCTGCC
>NZ_CEVYAT010000114.1:0-5332 GCF_982402205.1 Parolsenella sp.
CTGCGACGACGCCCGCGAGATCGTCGCGCCGGCAGACGCCGTCGGCGAGGTAACGGACGCGCCAGTCGCGCCTGCCGCTGCCGACCAGGTCCGCGAGGCCGACGAGCTCGCCCGCCTCGTGAGCGAGGGCGTGGGCTCGTGCACCACCGCGGCCGAGCGCGCCGCGCTTGTGCCCGCCGAGCTGAGGGAGGCCATCGAGCGCCTCAAGACAAAGCGAGACGCCGTGATCCTTGCGCACTACTACGTTGCGCCCGAGGTCCAGGCGGTCGCCGACTACGTAGGCGACTCGTTCTACCTCGCAAAGCTCGCCCGCACGCTGCCCAACAAGACCATTGTGCTCGCGGGCGTCGAGTTCATGGGCGAGAGCGCCAAGCTGCTTAACCCCGGCAAGACGGTGCTTTTGCCCGAGCCGGCCGCCGACTGTCCCATGGCCCACATGGTCAAGAAAGAGACGGTCGACGCCGCGCGCGAGCAGTATGGCGACGACCTTGCGGTTGTCTGCTACGTGAACTCCACCGTCGAGATCAAGAGTTGGAGCGACGTCTGCGTGACCTCGTCCAACGCCGTCAAGATCGTCTCGGAGCTGCCGCAGAGCAACGTCCTGTTCATCCCCGACCAGAACCTGGGCCGCTACGTGGCCGAGCAGGTGCCCGAGAAGAACGTCATCCTCAACCCCGGCTACTGCCCTCGCCACCACGTGATCACGCGCGAGCAGGTCGAGACCGTCGAGCTTGAGCATCCGGGCGCGCTCGTGCTCGCGCACCCCGAGTGCAAGGCCGAGGTGCTCGAGGAGGCCGACTACATTGGCTCGACCGCAGGCATCATCACGTATGCCGAGAAGAGCGATGCCTCCGAGTTCATCATCGTGACGGTCGCTGGCGTGCTCTACGAGCTCGAGCGCCGCACGGCCGGCTCAGGCAAGCGCTTCTACTTCCCGGCCACGCGTCCCACCTGCGTGAACATGGACATGATCGACCTGCGCCACCTCGTGGGCTGCCTCGCCACGGGCTCGGGCGAGGTCAGCATCGACGTGACGCCCGAGGCCGCCGAGCGTGCCAAGCTCGCGCTCGACCGCATGCTCGAGTACGCGGCAAGGTAGGGGATGGTCATGAAGTACGAGAACATGGGCGCCGACGTGGTCATCGCCGGCTGCGGCGTCGCGGGGCTCTATGCGGCGCTCAACCTGCCCACCAGCACGAGCGTCGTGATGCTGTCGAAGGGCAACGTTGACGAGTGCGACTCGATGCTCGCCCAGGGTGGCATCTGCGTGCTGCCCGAGGCGGGCGACTACGAGGCCTTCTTTGCCGACACGATGGCCGCCGGCCACTACGAGAACCGTCGTGATAGCGTGGACATCATGATTCGCTCGAGCCGCTCGGTCATCGACGACCTCGTGGCGCTGGGCTGCGACCTTGAGCGCGACGAGGACGGCGGGCTCGCGTTTACCCGCGAGGGCGCCCACAGCCGCCCGCGCATCTGCTTCCACGCAGACATCACGGGCAAGGAGATCACGACGACCCTGCTTGCCGCCGTGCGCCGCCTGCCCAACGTGCGCATCCTCGAGCACGTTGCCATGAGCGACATCCTCGTGGAGGAGCGGGACGGCCAGCGGGTCTGCGTGGGCGTGCGCGCCGTGGCCCTGTCCGAGGACGCCTCGACCACGCCGGCAGACGAGCTCGGCGCCACGGCCGAGGCGTTCGAGATTCGTGCCGCCAACACCCTGTGGGCCACGGGCGGCATCGGTGGCATGTACGACCACTCGACCAACTTCCCGCAGCTCACGGGTGATGCCTGCTACATTGCCCGCAAGCATGGCATTCGCCTCGAGCACCTCGACTACGTGCAGATTCACCCCACGGGCCTGTTCAGCCCGCAGCCGGGCCGTACGTTCCTCATCTCCGAGAGCTGCCGCGGCGAGGGCGCCGTCCTTCTCGACCATGACTGCCGTCGCTTCACCGACGAGCTACAGCCGCGCGACGTGGTGGCCGCGGCCATCACCAAGCGCATGCGCGAGGAGGGTGTGCCTCACGAGTGGCTGAGCTTTGGCCCCGTCGAGCCCGAGGTCATCCGCGGGCACTTCGCCAACATCCGCGAGCGCTGCCTCGAGGACGGCCGCGACATCGTGTGCGAGCCCATTCCCGTGGTGCCCACGCAGCACTACTTCATGGGTGGCGTGTGGGTCGACCGCGACGCCGCCACGACGATGCCGCACCTTTATGCCGCGGGCGAGACCTGCTGCAATGGCGTGCACGGTAAAAACCGCCTGGCCAGCAACAGCCTGCTCGAGTCGCTCGTCTTTGCGCGTCGCGCGGCCCGTCGCATGCTGGACGGCTCGTCGCTGCCCGTCGAGGTCGCGGGCTCGCCCGCGCTCGACGGCCGCCACCGCGTGGCCGGCGATGGTACGCTTGCCATCGACGAGCTGTGCGAGCACGACGGCACGTGCGCCCACGACGGCGGCCTGGCCTTTGGCGAGGCGCCCGTCGACATCGAGACCATTGCGAGCGAGGCGGCTGCGGCCGCGAGGGAGGCGTGAGGGATGGATCCCATTGCCCTGAAGCTGGTGGGCGAGGACATCATCGCCCAGGCGCTGCGTGAGGACATCACCTTCGAGGACGTGAGCACGGCGTCGGTGTGCCCCGAGGCCCGCGCCGCCGAGGTGCAGCTCATCGCCAAGGCAGACGGCGTCATCGCCGGCCTCGACGTCTTTGCCCGCACGTTTGCGCTGCTCGACCCCGCCACGCGCGTCGAGGCTACGGTGGCCGATGGCGACGAGGTCACGGCCGGCCAGCGCCTCGCCACCGTGTACGGCGACGCCCGCGTGCTGCTCTCGGGCGAGCGCGTGGCCCTCAACTTCCTGCAGCGCATGAGCGGCATCGCCACCTACACGCGCAGGATGGCCGCCGCGCTCGAGGGCACGAGCACCGCGCTCGTCGACACGCGCAAGACCACGCCGTGCCTGCGCGTCTTCGAGAAGGCGGCCGTGGCGATTGGCGGCGGGCGTAACCACCGCTATAACCTGTCGACGGCCGTGATGCTCAAGGACAACCACATCGACGCCGCCGGCGGCGTGGCCGCAGCCGTTGCCGCCGCGCGCGCCCATGCGTCGTTTACCTGCACCGTCGAGGTCGAATGCGAGAACCTCGACATGGTGCGCGAGGCCGTCGAGGCCGGTGCCGACATCATCATGCTCGACAACATGAGCCACGACGACATGGCCGCCGCGATTGCCCTCATCGACGGCCGCGCCAAGACCGAGTGCTCGGGCAACGTCGACGCGAGCAACATCCGCGCCCTGGCAGACCTGGGCGTCGACTACATCTCGTCAGGCGCGCTCACGCACTCCGCCCCCATCCTCGACCTGTCGCTCAAGCACCTGCGCATGGTGGGCGAGCCCGCGACTGAGGTGGTCCGATGAAGGGTGGTGAGCGCAGGGAGCGTATCGTGGCCGAGCTGCAGGCGTCTGCCACGCCGGTGTCGGGCAGCTCGCTGGCCAAGGCGGTGGGCGTTAGCAGGCAGGTTGTGGTGCAGGATATCGCGCTTCTGCGCGCCGACGGCCATGACATCGTGGCGACGAGCCGCGGCTACGTGCTACTGGGCGGCTCGGGCGAGCCGCAGGTGCCCACGCGGCTCGTGAAGGTGTGCCACGGCCTCGATGACCTTGCCGACGAGCTCACGACCATCGTCGACCTGGGCGGGGCGGTGCTTAACGTCATGGTTAATCACCGCGTCTACGGCAAGATCACCGGCGACCTCGACATCCGCAACCGCCGTGACGTGGAGCGCTACCTCGAGAACATCCGCTCGGGGAAGAGCTACCCGCTGCTCACGGTCACGAGTGGCTACCACTTCCACCGCATTGCCGCTGACAGCGAGGAGCAGCTCGACGAGATCGAGGCGGCCCTGCGCGAGAAGGGCTACCTGGCCGAGGTCCTGCCCTATGAGGGCGACCTCAAATAGGTTTGGCCGCGCGAGGTTGTCAGTGTAAACGGTTACACGTGCGATGAGGGAGCCCCCGAAGGGCCTGAGGCGGCCTTTCGGGGGCTCCTATTACGTTGGCGTGGGCCGAAATGGCCTCGCTTCTGAGTGTTTGGCTATCCCTTAAATGCGTTTTGGCGGGTTTTGGGATTCTCTGCTATTAAGCCGTCGTACGTGTAACCGTTTACACTGACAGATTCCGGCCGCCTAACTATCTAGAGACGCCCCGCGAGCTACGCCAGGGCGGCGCCGAGCTCCTTGCAGGAGGTCAGGGCCTCGTCGTCGGGCTCGAGGTTTGCGATGACGGTGGCCACGACCTCGGCGCCGTCGCCCTCCGTGCGCTCGCGCCAGGTGTCCATCCAGTCGCCGGTGCCCCAGTCGTAGCTGCCAAACAGGCCAACCTTCTTGCCGGGGAGCTGTGCCTCGGCGGCCTCGAACATCGGCTCGAACTCATCCTCCTCGAGCGACTCGTCGCCCATGGCGGGGCACCCAAACGCGACGGCATCATAGCCGGCCACGGCGCTGGCGTCGAAGTCGGTGGCCTGTACCTGGTCGACCTCGGCGCCGGCGGTGCGAGCCCCCTCGGCCACGGCGTCTGCCATGGTCTCGGTGTTGCCGGTGCCGCTCCAGAAAACCACTGCTACCTTGCTCATCTGTTTATCCTTTCCTATGCCAACCCGCGTCTCGGGTATGGATTCGATCTGTGCTGCCTATGCCGCGATGGCCACGTGCCCGCTCGCGAGGTCGGCTACGGTCGAGCCAGTCTCGAGCAGGGCGAGGCACGCCTGCGTGCAGCGGCGGTAGCTCGCAAAGCAGGCCTGCGCACGCTCGGGGTGCGAGTAGACCTTCCAGCAGCCACAGCACAGGTAGTCGCGCCCCTCGTGCTCGATGAAGGCCACGACGTCGTCGGTGGGGTAGCCCAGGAAGAGCCCCACCTCGTGGGGAAACTCGCCGCTGCAGGCCTGAGCCTGCAGACGTGCTCCCAGCTGGGCCAGAACGCCCTCAAGCCAGCCCGGCCCATTCGTGGCGTAGCCCCAGCCGCGCAGCAGCTCGGCCACGCGTGCCTCGCGCAGGTGTGAGCCCAGGAGCTCCGGGCGATACACGAACACGAGCGCGCCGCAGGAGCGGCGGGCCAGAACGCGCACGCGCACGCCGCTGGGGGCGAGGGCCTCGTTCTCGCGGGCAACGAGGGCGTCAAGCGCGCGACCTCGTTCGCAGGCGGGGCTGGGCGAGAAGCTGCCGGGCACGTTGAAGAGGCATCCCGGCTTGATTCCCGCGAGCGTGGGCGAACAGTGGCGAACGATTGCGTGCTCAAGGCCGAATCTGTCGAGCGTCATGGTGCCTCCCGCGGCGCAAC
>NZ_CEVYAT010000115.1:0-5279 GCF_982402205.1 Parolsenella sp.
ACGCACCTCGACGCCACCACGGTCCTGTCGCGCAACATCGCCTCGCTGGGCATCTACCCGGCCGTTGACCCGCTGGGCAGCTCGTCCGACGCCCTCGACCCCTCGATCGTCGGCGAGGAGCACTACCGCGTGGCCACCGCCGTGCAGGAGCTTCTGCAGGAGTACACCGACCTCCAGGACATCATCGCGATTCTCGGCATGGACGAGCTCTCCGAGGAGCAGCGCCTCGTCGTCGACCGCGCCCGTAAGGTCCAGCAGTTCCTCTCGCAGTCGTTCCACGTTGCCGAGAAGTTCACGGGCAACCCCGGCTGCTACGTGCGTATCGAGGACACCGTCCGCTCCTTCGCTGCCATCATCGACGGCGAGTGCGACGACATCCCCGAGCAGGCGTTCCGCTTTGCCGGCACCATCGATGACGTGCGCCAGCGTGCCGCCAAGATGGCCGCCGACGAGGCCAAGGCCGAGTAGGGAAGGCACGGATGGCGTATCTAACCTGCAAGTTCGTGAGGCCTGACAAGCAGCTCTTCGAGGGCAAGTGCGCCTCGATGACGCTCGTCACCTACTCGGGCGAGCTTGGCGTGCTTCCCGGTCACGCCTCAGAGATCTGCGCTCTGGGCGACGGCGTGGTGCGCATCAAGAGGCTTGAGGAGGATGGCGGCGGCGAGCGCGACGTCGTGGTTTCCGGCGGCTACGCCGAGATCTGTAATGACGTCGTCGTGATCATCGCCGACCACGCTCGCGCCACCGACGACATCGAGGTCGAGACGGTTCGCCGCACCCACGATGCCGCCCGCGACAAGCGCGACTCCCTGGCCGAGGACGACCACCAGCGCGCCTACTACGAGAACAAGATGGCCTGGTGCGATCTTCTTCTAAAGGAGGCCGGCGCGTCCTCGTCAGCCGAGTAGCGGCTCGTCTACAATTAAGCGTTGGATAGACCCAGGTGGGTGTCCGCTAGCCGGGCGCCCA
Source organism: Parolsenella sp. (assembly GCF_982402205.1). NCBI lineage: Bacteria > Bacillati > Actinomycetota > Coriobacteriia > Coriobacteriales > Atopobiaceae > Parolsenella > Parolsenella sp. The sequence goes on from NZ_CEVYAT010000115.1 coordinate 970, forward strand.
CCTGCTCATATGCAATGGGATCGGGAGGAACATGGACGTCATCAAGGTAGAGGGCGGCTTGCCCATCCACGGCGAGGTTACCGTCGAGGGTGCCAAGAACTCCGCGCTCAAGCTCATGGCAGCCACGATTATGGCCCCTGGCGTCAACACGCTTACCAACGTGCCCAACATCTCCGACGTACACGTCATGGGCAAGGTTCTCAAGCGCCTCGGCGCAACCATCGACGTGGTCGACGAGCACACGCTCGTGATCGACACCACCAATGTCAACAACTGGGAGACGCCCTACGAGCTCGTGGCGAAGATGCGTGCCTCCACCGCCGTCATGGGCCCGCTGCTCGCTCGCTTCGGCAAGGCCGTCGTGGCCATGCCGGGCGGCTGCAACATCGGCGCTCGCAAGATTGACCTGCACATCCTCGGCCTCGAGGCCCTGGGCGTCGAGTTCGAGGTTGCTCACGGCAACATCCACGCCAGCGCGCCCAACGGCGTCATCGGCACCACCGTCACGCTCGAGTTCGCGAGCGTCGGCGCCACCGAGAACCTCATCATGGCCTCGGTCCATGCGAAGGGCACCACGGTCATCGACAACGCCGCCCGCGAGCCCGAGATCGTTGACCTCGCCAACATGCTCAACGAGATGGGCGCCAAGGTTCGTGGCGCCGGCACTCCGGTCATCGAGATTGAGGGCGTCTCCGAGCTGCACCCCGTCACCCACGCCGTCGTGGGCGACCGCATCGAGGCCGGCACGTTCATCGCCGCGGCCGCCATGGCCGGCGGCCCCGTCCGCGTTCGCGGCTTCAACCCCGATCACCTTGGTCTCGTCCTCAAGAAGTACGAGGCCATGGGCGTCAAGATCGAGCGCGAGCCCGATGGCGTCATCGCCTCGAGCGAGGGTCGCCTCAAGTCCGTCGACATCCAGACGCTGCCCTTCCCGGGCTTCCCCACCGACATGCAGGCGCAGACCATGGCGATGCTCTCCCTGGCAGACGGCCAGTGCGTCATCACCGAGAACGTCTTTGAGAACCGCTTCATGTTCGCCGGTGAGATCGCGCGCATGGGAGCCGACATCCGCATCGAGGGGCACCACGCCATCGTTCGCGGCGTGGAACGCCTTTCCGGAGCCCAGGTTGAGTCGCCCGAGCTGCGCGGCGGCGCCTCGCTCGTGCTCGCGGGCCTCGTGGCAGAAGGGGAGACCACGGTCTCGAACATCTACCACATCGAGCGAGGCTACGAGCGCTTCGTCGAGAAGCTGCGCGGCCTGGGCGCCAACGTCTGGCGCGACACCGTGCCCGACGTCTCGGTCGAGGACTAGCCTTGTTTGGCTCTGCTAAAGACCCCGGAACCACGGGGTTCTACGACTGCGACCGCACGACCTCGGGCTCCACGTACCACGAGCGCATGGTCCGCAGGCGCATGCGCAGGCGCTCCGTCCTCACTGCGGCGGTTGTCGCCGCCATCGTCGTCGTGCTCGCCTGCGTTTTTCTCGCCCTTCGGCGCTAAGGCGCAGTGTAAACTAAAGCTAACTTTAATCGCAGGCTGTGCCTGCCAGGTATGGAGGTCCGCATCATGAAGGCAAAGAACGAGGGTCACGCCCTCACGAACGCGGGCGAGGACTACCTCGAGGCCATCTACTGCCTCATCCTTGAGCACCCCGGCGACGACTCGGTCCGCTCGGTCGACGTCTCCGAACGACTCGACGTCACCAAGGCGAGCGTCAACAAGGCGCTCTCCTCGCTCAAGGATGGCGGCTTCGTCGACCAGACCCATTACGGCCGCGTTAAGCTCACCGAGGCCGGCCGCGGGTATGCTGCGGAGGTCTGGCGCCGTCACCGCATGCTGCGCACGTTCCTCACCGTCGAGCTTGGCGTCGACGAGGAGGTGGCAGACGAGGAGGCCTGCCTCATGGAGCATGCCCTCTCCGCAGACACCTCGCGTCGTCTGCTCGAGTATCTCGAGCGTCAGGGTGTCACCATCGACAAGGAATAGTTGGGCTTTTTAATCGCTTAAGCGGGAGCGCCGTGCGGACTTTTCGCGTCTGCGCGGCGCTCTTTCTATGTAGACGACCCTTTTTGTACCGCGGGCGGGTACTATCGCAAAGTTGAACGCATATGCGTATTCAAGTTCCCGGCGCGAACCTGCGCTCGGGGTAAACCGTTGAATGGAGCATCGTGAAGGCAGTCATCCCCGCCGCCGGACTCGGCACCCGTTTTCTCCCGGCCACCAAGGCCGTTCCCAAGGAGCTTCTCCCCGTCCAGGGTCTCCCCGTCATCCAGCAGGTCGTCGAGGAGGCGCTCGCCGTCGACGGCGTTGACGGCGTCGTAATCGTCAACTCGCACGACAAGCCTGCCATCGAGCGTCACTTTGCCGCCGACGACGAGCTCGAGCAGACCCTGCTCGGCCGCGGCAAGGACAGCCTGGCCAGCTCGGTGCGTCACGCCTCCGAGCTCCCGGTCTCCTTCGTCTATCAGGACGAGGCCAAGGGCCTGGGTCACGCGGTGCTGCAGGCTGCCCCCCAGATGGACGAGGACCCGTTCCTCATCCTGCTGGGCGACTACTTCGTGCCCGGCCACGACATGTGCCGCCGCATGAAGGCCGTCTCCGACGAGCACAACGGCGCCTCCGTGATCGCCGTCGCCGCAGTGCCGGCCGACCAGGTCTCGCGCTATGGCATCATCGCCGGCGACTGCATCACCGAGGGCGATCCCGAGCAGCCCGGCTCCGTCTGGCGCATCTCCGGCCTGGTCGAGAAGCCCGCTCCCGAGGATGCCCCCAGCCACCTGTTCATCGTGGGCCGCTACCTGCTCTCGCCGCGCATCATGGACCTTCTCGCCACGCAGGGTCCCGGTGCCGGCAACGAGATTCAGCTCACCGACGCCATGGTGCGCCTCCTCGAGTCCGAGGAGATGTACGCTCTTGTCGTCGACGTCGACGAGGGCCGCGACACCGGTACCCCCGCTGCCTGGGCAGGCGTGTGCGCCAGGGCCGCTCTCGAGGACCCCGCCACGCGCGAGGCCTTCATCGAGGCTCTTGGCGGCGCTGCCGATCTCATTCGATAGCTCCGGCTCCACATGTGACCCACGCCCCGCGGACCCAGGAGCCCGCGGGGCGTTTTTGTGCCCGATTCCTGGAGGATGCATCTATGAGCGTCATCAACTTCCTGGGCGATGCCTGGTATGTGCGCGTTGACGAGGGTGAGCCCCATGCCGACGCGCTGCGCATCGCGAGCGCCCTCGGCCGCCTCGTCAAGGACCGTCAGCCCGAGGGCAACGTGGTCATTGGCTATGACAGCCGCCCGCTCAATGCCGCCATCGCGCTCGAGATGGGCGAGGTCGTCGCCTCCTACGGGATCAAGGCGCGCGTGAGCGACGTTCACTGCCCTGCCTCGGTTCTCAACGAGGCCGTGCGCAGGGACCGCGAGGCGGTTGTGGGTGTCATGCTCACGGCGGGCAACAGGCCTGCCGATTACTTTGGCGTGCGCATCTGCATGGCCGACGGCTCTGCCGCCACCTCCTCCGACACCGACCTGCTCGAGTCCTACATTGTGCCCGAGCTCCCCATGTCGCGCGGCGAGGTCGAGCTCATCGACCTCGTAAGCCGCTATCTCGAGGAGGTCTCCAGCCTCGTCGATGACGAGGTGATTCGCGCTCAGTCGCCCCTCGTCGTGTGCGACCCGATGTATGGCGCGCAGACTTCGATCGCCCGCCGTCTCATGTCCTCCCTCGGTGCCCGCGTGGTCGAGATCCATGCCGACGACGCCGAGGACTTTGGCGGAATCCATCCCATGGTGGCGGAGCCCTGGATCGATGACTGCGAGCAGGCCGTGACCGCGAACGGCGCCTCCTACGGCATTGCGCTTGACGGAGCAGGGGAGCGCATCGCCCTCGTCGACGAGCACGGTAACTATGTGAACCCGCACAAGACGCTGTCGCTCATCATGGAGTACCTCGTGAAGGTTCGCGGGCTTAAGGGTAGGCTTGCAGCCCCCGTCTTCGTGAGCTCCATCGTGCGCAGGCAGGCCGAGCGCCTGGGTCTGCCCCTGACGGTGACGCCCATCGGCTACGCATGGATGCGCGAGGAGGTCGCCACCGGGGACGTCGTCTGCGCGGGCGATGCCGTTGGCGGCGTTTGCGTGCCCCAGCTTGGCTACGAGCGCGACTCCCTTGCGGCAGCAACCCTCCTTATGGACATATTCGCTCGCGACGGGAGGCCCGTGTCCCAGATCGTGGCCGATCTCGATACGAGGCTTGGCCGCATGGAGTATGGCCGCAAGGAGGTCAGGCTTGGCCCCGGGGAGGCTCAGATGCTTAGGG
>NZ_CEVYAT010000116.1:0-5257 GCF_982402205.1 Parolsenella sp.
CGGTGGAGCCACCGCCGTTGTCGGCCACGACGATGCGCTGGCCCGCGAAGTCCTGGGCCACGCCCAGAAACGTGAGCGAGCCCTCGACCTCGCCGGGGATGACCTGCGGGTCGACCCCCAGCCCGCGAAGCGCGCCCAGCAGGTCCTCGGAGTTCGAGGCGTCGCGAGCGGCGCTCGTGAGCGTGCAGCAGGCAACCTCGACGCCAGCCTCGCGGGCCGCCTCGAGGTAGCCGCGCACGCAGGAGACGACGCGCTCGCACGCGGCGGCCGACAGGGCGCCCGTCTCGGCCACGCCCTCCCCCAGGTTGCAGATGGTCGAGGTCTTGGGGCAGCTCTCGACGTGGCCGGCCGCGACGCTCGCCACGCCCAGGCGGCAGGTCACGGTTCCGATGTCGATGACGGCGACGCGTCCCATCTATCCAACTCCCTGGGTCGAGGGGTCATAGCCAAAGATGAAGTCGAGCACCGAGGTGTACCAGGGCGTCGGTTCCTCATCGGTCGTGGCGGACGTGTCGTTGGTGACGCTCTCGTCGGTCGTGGCGCTGCCCGAGTCGGTCACGCCGTCCATGTCGACGGCGGTGTCGCCCTCCTGGACGTAGCCGCGGCGGCGCGCCTCGTCCTCGATGCCCTCGCGGGTCATCAGCGAGTCGACCTCGCTCTGGAGGGTCTGGGCGCTCGAGGTGGCGGCGTCGAGGCGCTGGGCGAGCACGGCGTTGGTGCGGCGCGCGCCGTAGAGGGCCTTGGCGGGCGAGTAGAGCGCACCCAGCACGACCACGATGATGCCCACGACGATGCACAGCATGAGGTGCGAGGAGCACCAGCCCACAACCGCCTGCGCGGGAGAGGCCTTGGCGGCGCCCCGCTCGCGGCCACGCGAGGCCACGCGGCTCGAGGCATGGGCACGGCCCTGCTCGGAGGCGCGCTCGCGAACGCGGCCGCGCGCCTGGTCGCGCCCCTGAACGGCATGGTCGCGCGCATGCGTGGGGCGAGCAACGCGCGCGTTGTCGGAGGCGCGGTAGCGCGCGGACCCCTCGGCGCCGCGCGGGCGCTCATGGCTCGCGTAGCGCGGGCGCTGCGGCTGGCTGGAGAAATCGGTCATGAATGTTCCTGCTTCGTTTCTGCTGCTGTCGAACACATGCCTGCGAGGTCGCGCCCGTCCGGGAAGCCGGGCGGGCGCGTTTGGTCTCGCTTATCTGTTATGCAGGCTACAGTTTAGCCCTCGCGCTTGGCCCGGGCCCAAAGCTCCTCAAGCTCATCATGCGAGAGGTCCTCGAGAACGGCTCCCCGCTCGCGGGCCGCCCCCTCCATGGCAGACCAGCGCGAGCGGAACTTGTCGCAGCTCAGGCGCAGCGCCGTCTCGGCGTCGACGCCCTCCTTGTGGGCGACGTTGACCAGGCTGAACAGGACGTCGCCCAGTTCCTCGGCCGCAGCCTCGCTGCCGCGGTCCTCGTTCGAGAACTCCGCGCGCTCCTCGTCGACCTTTGCCCAGACGTCTTCGGTGGTCTCCCAGTCAAAGCCGCAGGCGGCAGCCTTCTTCGAGATCTTCTGGGCCTGCATGAGCGACGGCAGGGCGCGCGGCACGGCGTCGAGCAGGCTCGTGGGGGCCTCGCCCTCGGCATCCGCCGCGCCCTTGCGCTCCTCGAGCTTGACCTTGCTCCAGATGTCGAGTACCTCGTTGGCGTCGCTGGCCGAGACACCCGAGCCAAACACGTGCGGGTGGCGCCTCACGAGCTTGTCGTCGAGGTCGCGACAGATGTCGGCAAACGTGAACTCGCCGGCGTTGGCGGCGATCTGGGCGTGGAGCAGCACCTGCATGAGGACGTCTCCCAGCTCCTCGCGCAGGTGGGCGGGGTCGTGTGCCTCGATGGCGTCGACGGCCTCGTAGGCCTCCTCGATCATGTTCTTCTTGATGCTCTCGTGCGTCTGGACGCGATCCCAGGGGCAGCCGTCGGGCTGGCAGAGGCGCCAGATCGTGCGAACGGCCTGCTCGAGCTCGCGCTGGCGGCCGGGGGCGTCGGCGCGCAGGCTCGTCTGGGCATCGGCGCGTGCACGGGGGCCGTCGTGGTCTCCGCCCAGGAGCTCGACGAGCCCGGCCTCGGAGAGCTTCTCGACCACGCCGGCCGCCATGTGGCGGGCGCCCTCGAGGCCCGGGTGCAGGCGGCCGTCGGCATAGAGCGAGGGGTCGGCCGGCACGAGGTCCGTGCCGTCGACGAAGGTGAGGCCCAGGCGGGCGCACTCGTCACACAGGATGCTCGCGACCCAGACCAGCGTGCGGCCGCAGGCGCGCGGCTCGTCGACGTCGGCACGCCAGACGGGGCTCAGCACGAAGATGGGCGTGTCGCGGAAGCGGTCGGCGAGCTTGGCGAGGTAGCGACTCATGTTCTCCACGAGCTCGGCCCCGCTTGCGGTGTGCGACCAGTCGTTGGTGCCGTAGGCCACGACGATGGCCGCGGGCGGGTTCTCGCGCAGCAGCTTCATGCCGCGCAGGGTGTGCGCGTCGAAGTGATGGCCGGCAATGGCCTGGTTCACGAGATCGAGGCCGAGCACGCGCGAGACGCGCGCCGGCCAGGTGCCGCCGGGCTGCCCCACGACGTAGCCTTGGGTAATCGAGTCGCCCAGGGCGAGCAGGTAGCCGCGCTCGGGCGCGCGCTCGAGGCTACCGTTGGTCGAGAGGTTGCCCACCGCAACGGACATGAGGCAGGGAAGGTAGACGACTACGTGGGCGGGCGCGTGGCCCTCGTTGGGGAAGCGCAGCGTGACGGGGCCGTCTGCCACGGGGGCCGTAAGGACGTAGGAGCCGTCGACGTACAGGTCGATGCCGTCGACGAGGCCCGCCTCGGGCTCGCGGTCATCGCCGCGGCCGCGGGCGAGCTCGATCGTCTCGCGCACGGCGGCGCTCTCGAGGTGCAGGGGCCGCACGACGGAGCAGTCGAACGAGACCTCATCACCATCGGTGACCAGGTCAATCGTGACGCCGGCCGTGTAGCTCGCGGCGCGGGCGCGACCGGCCTCCTTGGCGGCGTCCATCTGCTTGTCGGACATGCGCGACGGCCTCACGAGGCCGTCGGGGCGATAGACGAGGTGGTGCGCGCCGCGGATGAACGACGCGATGTTTGCTGCAGTCATACTCGTTTCCTCTCCTTGGTTTTGCGCCCAGTGTAGCGCCGGAGACGGTGTCCTCCCATAACCCTGACGCGACCCTTACGCCAGGCCCTCTTCCTCGGGATAGCGCACGCCCCACTGGCGGCGCAGCTGCGTCATGATGGCCATGACGTCGGTGGTGTAGGCGATCATCGCGTCCTCGACCGCATCCCCCGCGACGGCGCGCTCGAGGTCTGCCACCTCGTAGCACAGCGCGTAGGCCTCCTCGCCCACGTGAATCTCCTCGCGGCGGTTGTCGGCCGTCCAGGTGATGGTGGCGCGGTCGGCGCGCGGGTAGTTCATGATCTCGACGTAGCAGTCCTCGAAGGAGAGCATCGCACGCTTGGGCTGCTTGGAGTGCAGCGACATCGTGATCGTGGCCATCTGCATCTCGGCGTTGCGCATGACGATGCCGCTCGTGACGTCGACGCCCGTCTCGCACGCGTTGCAGATCGAGATGACGTCAACGGGCTGGCTCACCAAGAACAGGCGGGCGAGCGTAACGGGGTAGACGCCGATCTCGAGCATGGCGCCGCCGGCGAGCTTGGGATTGTAGAAGTGGTTGGTGGGGTCGTAGTCCTTGTAGCTGCCAAAGTTGAGCGTGGCGAGGTTGAGCTTGCCAAAGTCGCCGGCCATCGCGCGGGCGATGAGGCCGCGGTAGAGCGGCATGTGCAAGATCGTGGTGCCGTCGATGAGCTGCACGTGGTTCTTGTCGGCGATGGCCTGGGCCTCGGCGAGCTCCTCGGAGTTGAGCGTGATGGACTTCTCGCACAGGACGTGCTTGCCTGCCCCCAGGGCACCGCGCAGGAACTGGATGTGGGTGTTGTGGGGTGTGGTGATGTAGACGACATCGACCTCGGGGTCGGCGTAGAGCTCCTCGGGGGTGTCGTAGACGCGCTCGACGCCCCAGCGCTGGGCGTAGGCGTCGGCCTTTGAGCGCGTGCGGTTCTGCACGGCCACGAAGTGGCGGCCGGCAAGCGCCAGGGCCTGCGCCATCTGGTTGGCAATGACGCCGCAGCCGATGACGGCCCAGCGCAGCTGCGGGGCCTCGAAGATGTCCGTGGGGAACGGCTTGTTGGCAACGGCCTCGAACGCGGCGGCGGCAGAAGCCGCGGAGTCGATCGCCTGGGGGTTGGTGACGAGTGCCATGGGTGCTCCTCTCCCGCGGCCCGGCCCAAGCGGGCGCCGGCCGCGCTGTGCGTGCTTAACGCGCCTAATTATCGCCGCCAAGAGCGAGTTTTAGGCGCGTTTGCCACACATTGCATGAGAGAAGCGCAGGCACTACTCCTCGGGTTCGTCGTCGCCGCCGGCGAGCTCCAGGACCGCGAGGGCCTGCGAGACGACGTCGGCGTTGCCGCGGGCTATGGGATAGGCGACCTTCTCGGTCTTGGGATAGACGAGGGCGCCCTGCTCCTTGAGCCTGAGCGTGAGGTCACGGTTGCACTTGAGTCCCTGGAACATGAGACGGCCGCTTGCGACCGACACGCTCGCCACGCCCAGGCGCTGGGCGCGCACGCGGATGCGCGTGCGGTCGAAGAGGTTCTTGGCCGCCTGTGGCAGGCTGCCGAACTTCTCCTCGCACTCCCTCTGCAGCGCGTCGACCTCGACGAGCTCCACGGCGCAGGCGAGCTTGCGGTAGACGAGCACGCGGCGATCGACCTCGGGCAGGTACTCTTCGGCCAGGTAGAAGTCGGCCGGCAGGTTGATGTTGACCTCGCTGCTCGCGAGTTCCTCGCCGCTCTCGCCCTTGGCCTCGGCCACGGCCTCGCCCAGCATCTGGGTGAACAGGTCGAAGCCCACGCTCGAGAGGTTGCCGTGCTGCTCGGCGCCCATGAGCGAGCCCGCGCCGCGGATCTCGAGGTCGCGCATGGCCACGCGCATGCCACTGCCCAGCTCCTGGAACTCGTTGATCGCCGTGAGGCGCTCGGTGGCCTCGGGCGTGAGCGGGCGCTCGCCGGGGAACATGAAGTAGGCATAGGCCTGCGTGCGCCCACGCCCCACGCGACCCTTGAGCTGGTAGAGCTGCGCGAGGCCTAGACGCTGCGAATCCTCAATGATGAGCGTGTTAGTGTGCGGGTTGTCGATGCCGCTCTCGATGATGGTGGTCGCCACCAGC
>NZ_CEVYAT010000117.1:0-5154 GCF_982402205.1 Parolsenella sp.
GGGCACGCGAGCGTGAGGGTCTCCGGCAGGGGAGGCTGGGTCTCGGACATCTACTGGGCCAACCTCTTCCCGGCCCTTCTGCTCATCGCCTACGGCCTCGTCGTGGTGTGGAGCGCGTCGCTCTCCAACGCCAACGCCTCCATCACGAGGCAGGCGGTGGGAGCCGTGCTGGGACTTGCCGTGGCTGGCGTCATCTGGCACTGGGACTACCGCTCTCTCTCCAACATGTCAACGTGGCTGCTCGTCATCGACGTGCTGCTCATGGTGTCTCCGCGCATACCGGGGCTTGCGAGCGCGGCTAACGGCATGACGGGCTGGGTCAAGCTTGGCCCCCTGCGCTTCCAGCCCTCGGAGATTGGCAAGCTCGTCACGATCTTCCTCATGGCGTCACTGTGCGCCCAGTACAACGGCCGCATCAAGGAGCTGCGCGACTACGTCAAGCTCTGCGCTACGCTGCTTGTGCCCTTCGCGGCCATCATGCTGCAGCCAGACCTCGGCACTGGCCTCATCCTTCTCGTCACGGGCGCGGCTATCATCATCTGCGCGGGCGCGCGCAGGGACTGGGTGCTCATTACCATCGCGATGCTCATCGTGGGGTGTGCCCTCATCGTCTACTTCTCAATCAACTACCAGTTCCCGCTCAAGCAGTACCAGCTCAACCGTCTTCTGGTCTTTGCCGACTCAAGCCTCGAGAACACCAGCGCGGGCTACAACCTGCAGCAGGCAAAGATCGCGGTAGGCTCCGGCGGCCTCTTTGGCAAGGGCATAGGTGCCGCCACCCAGTCTGCCGGCGGCTTTCTGCCCGAGAACCACACCGACTTCATCTTCGCACGCCTTGCCGAGGAGTTTGGCTTTGCGGGTGCGATGCTGCTTTTTGCCCTCTACGCCTGGCTCATCTTCTCCGCCCTGCGCCTTGCCATGAAGATCGAGGCCCCCTTTGCCAAGCTCGTGCTCGCCGGCGTCGTGGCCATGTGGAGCTACCAGCTGCTGCAGAACGTCGGCATGTGCATCGGTATCATGCCCATCACGGGCATCCCCCTGCCGTTCATCTCCTACGGCGCCACCTCGATGGTCGTGCAGATCGCGAGCGTTGGCATCGTCCAGTCCGTCTACGCCCACCGCACCAAGTCCGCCTAGGGAAAGGGGTGGCCATGGCATCCGTGAGAGACATCCCCTTCGATGCCGCGCGCCAGGTCGTCGATGGCGTGCGCGCCTCCTCGGTCGCGCGCCGCTCGTGCGTCCGCATTGCCATAGAGGTCGAGAAGGGCGCGCCCGCGGCGCTTGTGCGCGCCGTCAAGGAGGCGTTCGTGCCCCAGACGGCCACCGGCCTCGTCCACGTCGCCGCGTTTGCCGCCGGCACGCAGGTGCGCGTCAACCCCGACTGCGACCTCGCCATCGTCCTGGCCGGCACCACCGGAGCCGCGACCGCGGCCGCCCGCGCCTTCGCCAGCGCGGCCGTGCCCTGCGCCATCGTGGTCGAGACGAGCGTCGAGGTCCCGGTGCACGAGCAGCCGGTCGGCGTCGAGGTCGTCGCCGCGGCAGACGACGCGGTGCTGCTCGACAAGCTGGCCGCGTGGATGGCGGGCGCCTGCCACGCAGACGTGGCGCTGGGCACCAACTTTCCCTTTGCGCGCCGTGCCATCGCTGAGCGGTGCGCGTCCGAGCGTTCCACCAAGAACGCCGTCATAGGGCTGCTTCCGTTTGGCTCCTCGGCAGACCTGCCCGTCATGGCCGCCAACGAGGCGCTCATGGCCATCGACATCGCCGGCGTCTATGGCCAGGGTGCCGGAGTTGCCCGCTTTGCCGAGGTTGCCTGCGTCGTTGGGGCTGCCTTTGCCTCCCGCGAGGCGGCCCGCAGGCTCTCCCGCTCGCTTCCTGGGCTTGGAGCTGCTGTGAAGGCCGGCGTCGCCTACGGGGCCACCTTGGCGATGGGGCGCGCCCTGGTGCTAAGATTCGAAATGCCGAATGCATGGAAACATCGCAATTAGCGGGGTTTTCTCCGTTGACGAACCACAACCGCTAGCGTAATATTTCCAGCTGTTGCACTTACCACAGCAATGAAGGGTTCACACATGTACGCAATCATCACGACTGGTGGCAAGCAGTACAAGGTTGCCAAGGGCGACGTCTTCGACGTCGAGAAGCTCGACGTGCAGCCTGGCGACGAGGTCAAGCTCGACGTTCTGATGCTCAACGACGGCAAGCAGGTTGTTGTCGACGCTGACACGCTTGCCAAGAAGAAGGTCACCTGCAAGGTCGTCGACCAGCACAAGGGTGAGAAGCAGATCGTCTTCAAGTTCCAGAAGCGCAAGCGCCACTCTGTCAAGAAGGGTCACCGTCAGAACCTCACGCGCCTCGAGGTTTCCGGCATGCCCCGCATCACCTCCACGGCCAAGAAGGCCGCCACGACCGAGGCTGCCGCCGAGTAGGCACCTCACCCAGAGCAGATAGATAGGCAGGTACCAGATATGGCACACAAGAAGGGTCAGGCTAGCTCCCGTAACGGTCGTGACTCCGCGGCTCAGCGCCTCGGCACGAAGGTTTTCGGCGGCCAGTCCATCAAGACCGGTCAGATCATCGTTCGTCAGCGCGGCACCCACATCACGCCGGGCGAGAACGTGGGCCGCGGCAAGGACGACACCCTGTTCGCCCTGTGCGACGGCACGGTTGAGTTCGTGAAGGGCGCCAAGCACCGCGTGCACGTGCGTCCGGCGCAGGAGGCTTAAGGGCTTCCGCGCACCCTTTTGGGTATTGTCAGGACCCTCGGCCCATCCGCTGGCCGGGGGTCCTTTTTCGTACGCTCGAGAAGGATAACCATCATGTCTCAGTTCACTGACATCTCTCGAATCAACGTCAAGGGCGGCGACGGCGGTGCGGGATGCACGTCGTTCCGCCGCGAGGCCTTCGTGCCCAAGGGAGGCCCCGACGGCGGCGACGGCGGGCGCGGTGGCAATGTCGTTCTCGAGTGCGACCCGCAGCTCTCCTCGCTTATCGACTACCGCTTCAAGCACCACTTCCGCGCCGAGCGCGGCACGCACGGCCAGGGCGCGCGCAAGCACGGCCGAGACGGCGAGGACCTCGTGCTCAAGGTGCCCTGCGGCACCGTCGTCTCCGAGCTTGACCCCGAGACCATGGAGCCCCTCTACCAGATCGCCGACCTCACGCACCCCGGCGAGCGCGTCATCGTGGGCCCCGGCGGCACGGGCGGCAAGGGCAACATCCACTTCGTGACCTCGGTGCGCCGCGCCCCAGCCTTCTCCGAGAAGGGCGAACCAGCCTTCGAGCACTGGATCGAGCTCGAGATGAAGCTCATGGCAGACGCGGCCCTCGTGGGCATGCCGAGCGTGGGCAAGTCCTCGCTCATCGCCCGCATGAGCGCCGCGCGGCCCAAGATCGCCGACTACCCGTTCACCACGCTCGTGCCCAACCTGGGCGTTGTGCGCGCCGGGCACGCCGGCTCCTTCGTCGCCGCCGATGTCCCCGGTCTCATCGAGGGGGCGAGCGAGGGCAAGGGCCTCGGCCACGAGTTCCTGCGTCACATCGAGCGAACCGCCCTCATCATGCACGTGGTCGACCTCACGGGCGGCTACGAGGGCCGCAACGCCGTCGAGGACTACGACACCATCAATCATGAGCTCGCGGCCTATGCGCCCGAGCTTGCCGAGCGCCCGCAGGTGGTCGTCGCCAACAAGTGCGACATGCCGGGCACGAGCGAGGCCCTCGAGGTCCTGCGCCAGCGAGCCGCAGCCGACGGCCACGCGTTCTTTGCCGTCTCGGCCGTGACGGGCGCCGGCGTCGAGTCTCTTGAAGCGGCCTGCGCCGAGATGGTCTCGAAGCTTCGCGCCGAGCGCGAGCTCGACGAGGAGCCCCTGCGCAACGAGGAGTGGGAGCAGCGCCGCGTGCGCCGCGACGCCCGCATCCAGATCGCCAACCTCGGCGGTGGCGTCTGGCGCGTCTCGGGCAACGCCATCGAGCGCATGGTCATCAAGACCGACTGGGAGAACGAGGAGGCCGTGGCCTACCTCCAGCACCGTTTCGACCGCATGGGCCTCGACAAGATGCTCGCCAAGGCCGGCTGCGTCACGGGTGACACCGTGCGCATCCTGGGCTACGACCTCGACTACAAGGGCGAGGACGAGGAGGACATGTATGCCGAGCTCACCGAGGACGAGCCCATCCTCACCGTGGGCGAGCTCTTCGACGAGTTCGAGGACGAAGCCACCGGCGGTGCCGAGGCTCCCGAGGACGCGAGCGACGCGTCAGGAGTCGAGGGCTGCGCTGTTGCCGAGACGGCCAGGGAGGACCAGTGAGCGGGCGCCTGATCGTTTTCAAGGTGGGCTCCTCGACCCTCGTGGACGAGGCGGGCGAGCTCGACCTTGGCTTCGTGGCCTCGATGTGCGCGCAGATCGCCGAGCTCAGGCGTAGGGGAGACCGCGTCGTGCTCGTCTCGAGCGGTGCCGCCGCGGTGGGACGCTCGCTTCTGGGCTTTGACGCCCGCCCCAGCGACATCCCCACGTTGCAGGCCTGTGCCGCCGCCGGCCAGGCCAAGCTCATCGAGCGCTACGCGGAGGTCCTTGCAGACGACGGCCTGTCGTGTGCCCAGGTGCTGCTCACGCGCGGCGACGTCGTCGACCGCACGGGATACCTCAACGCGCGCACCACCTTTGAGCGCCTGCTCGAGCTGGGCGTCGTGCCCATCGTGAACGAGAACGACACGGTGAGCGTGCGCGAGTTCTCCTTTGGCGACAACGACATGCTGGGTGCCATCGTGGCCTCGCTCATCGACGCCGACCTCTACGTCATCCTGTCGGACATCGACGGCCTTTACACCGCCAACCCCGACTCCGACCCCAGCGCCAGCCTCATCGAGCGCGTCGAGCGCGTCGACGCCCGCATCGCGCACAGCATCAAAGATGAGCTGTTCGGGGGTCTGCTCGTACATCTTATCGGGCCGTTGCGCACGCGAAGGCTTGCGACGCTTGCGAGCCGGCCTGGAATCCCGAGCCTCAGGGTGGGCGGCACGCTCTTCCCCATCCCCCTGCGCAACAGACGCCTCGTCGGCGGCATCAAATGCACGACCGGCTTCGGAGCGGTCCGCCGACGTGGCGTCAGCCTGCGCCCCATTGATGGTTTCGACGACAGCCGCATCAACCG
>NZ_CEVYAT010000118.1:0-5117 GCF_982402205.1 Parolsenella sp.
CTCGTGGCCCCCGCCACTGCCAACGCCATCGCCAAGATGGCCCACGGCATCGCGGACGACGCGGTGAGCACCACACTGCTCGCCTGCCCCTGCCCGGTCGTCGTGGCCCCCGCGATGAACGTCCACATGTGGCAGAACCTCGCCACCGTGGCCAACGTCGAGACGCTCAAGGCGCGCAACTACCTCATCGTAGGTCCCGAGAGCGGACGGCTCGCCTGCGGCGAGACCGGTGCCGGCAAGCTCGCCTCGCCCGAGCAGATCGTCTCGGCCGCCCTCTACCGCCTGCGCGCCCGCGGCGACCTCGCCGGCCGCAGGATCGTCATCACCGCCGGCCCCACGCACGAACCGGTCGACCCGGTACGCTACCTCTCCAACGCCTCGAGCGGCAAGATGGGCTACGCCATCGCCGCGGCCGCTGCTGCCCACGGCGCGCACGTGACGCTCGTCTCGGGCCCGGTGTCGCTGCCCGAGCCCGCGGGCGTGGGCGTCATCCACGTCACGACGGCCTCCGAGATGCTCGACGCCACGCAGGACGCCTTCGCCACGGCAGACGCCGCGATCCTCGCCGCCGCCGTGTCGGACTACCGCCCCGACAAGGCCGCGGACCACAAGCTCAAGAAGGCCGCGGAGCCGCTCGACAAGATAGAGCTTGCCGAGAACCCCGACATCCTCGCCACGATTTCTGCCGACCGTGGCGACCGCATCGTCGTGGGCTTTGCTGCCGAGACCGACAACCTGCTGCAGAACGCCCGCGAGAAGCTCGCGCGAAAGGGCTGCGACCTCATCGTCGCCAACGACGTCTCGCGCGAGGACTCCACCTTTGGCGCCGACACCAACTGCGTGACGATCGTCTCGCCCCATGACGAGGAGACCCTCGACTGCATGCCCAAGGAGCAGGTCGCCGAGGCCATCATCGAGCGCGTGCACGACCTGCTCGAGCCCGACGACGACTACCTCGCCCCGAGCTCGCCCGACGCCACGCTGCTCATGCCCAAGGCGGGCGCATAGCCGTGCTGAGCGTAGGCTGCCACATCTCGAGCGCGGGAGGCTTCGAGGCCATGGGCGAGCGCGCCCTTGACCTCGGTGCAACGACGTTTGCCTACTTCACGCGCAACCCGCGCGGGGGCTCCGCCAAGAAGGCCGACCCCGAAGACGCAGGCAAGCTCGTCTCGCTCATGGCGGAGCACGGCTTTGGCAGGATCGTGGCGCACGCACCGTACACGATGAACCTTTGCGCGGCCAAGCCAGACGTGCGCGCCTTCGCGCGCGAGGCCATGGCGGCAGACCTGCGGACGATGGAGCTCGTGCCGGGCAACTACTACAACTTCCACCCCGGCTCCCACGTGGGCCAGGGCGCAGACATCGGCATCGAGCTCATCGCGCAGGGCCTCAACGAGGCGCTTGAGCCCGGCCAGCACACCACCGTGCTGCTCGAGACCATGGCCGGCAAGGGCACCGAGGTGGGCCGCAGCTTCGAGGAGCTCGCGCAGATCCTCGAGCTCGTCGACCACGACGAGCTCATGGGCGTGTGCCTCGACACCTGCCACGTGAGCGATGCGGGCTACGACATCTCCGCAGACCTCGACGCGGTGCTCGACGAGTTCGACCGCGTGCTGGGTATCGAGAGCCTGCGGGCCCTGCACCTCAACGACTCCAAGAACCCGGTGGGCGCGCACAAGGACCGCCACGAGCGCCTGGGCCAGGGTCACCTGGGCCTTGGCTGCTTTGCGGCCATCGTCACCAACGAACGCACCCGCGACCTGCCGCTCGTCCTCGAGACCCCCAACGAGGCGCCTGGGTACGCGGCAGAGATCGAGGCCCTGCGCCGCCTGGCCACGGGCGAGGACGTGGCCGAGGTCGAGGCTAGGCTCACCAGCACGAGAGACACTGACAGGTAGGGAAGTACTTCGTGGGAATTCTCATAGGATGCGAGCACCTCAGCCACGAGTGGCCCGGCAAGCCCGTGCTCGACGACGTCACGATTGGCGTCAACGAGGGCGACCGCATTGGCATCGTGGGCAAGAACGGCGACGGCAAGTCGACGTTGCTGCAGCTCATCGGCCACAGGCTCGAGGTCGAGCAGGGGAGCGTCACCTGGCGCAGCAACATCTCGGTGGGCATGCTCGGCCAGTCCGACGACCTCGACGACGACCGCCCCGTGAGCTATGCCGTCGTGGGCGACACGCCCGAGTACGAGTGGGCCTCGAACCCCGAGACCCGCCGCATCATCGCAGAGCTCATCGGAGACGTCGACTGGAACGCCAACGTGGGCACGCTCTCGGGCGGCCAGCGTCGCCGCGTCGACCTCGCCCGCCTGCTCATCGGCACCTACGACGTACTGCTGCTCGATGAGCCCACCAACCACCTCGACATGGGCGCCATCACCTGGCTCGCCGCCCACCTGCGCCACCGCTGGGCGGCAGGGACGGGCGCCATGCTCGTCATCACCCACGACCGCTGGTTCCTCGACGAGACGTGCGAGAGCATGTGGGAGGTCCACGACCGCGTGGTCGAGCCTTTCGAGGGCGGCTACTCGGCCTACATCCAGCAGCGCGCCGAGCGTGAGCGCATGGCAGCCGCAAGCGAGGAGCGCAGGCAGAACATCCTGCGCAAGGAGCTCGCATGGCTGTCCCGCGGCGCCCAGGCGCGCAGCAGCAAGCCGAAGTTTCGCATCGAGGCGGCCCGCGCCCTCGTGGCCGACGTCCCGCCCATGAGAAACCCGCTCGAGCTCAAGCGCCTCGCCGTGAGCCGCCTGGGCAAGCAGGTCTTCGAGCTCAAGCAGGCCACTGTGGCCTATGACGGGCGCGTCGTGCTCGACCACCTCGACTGGCTCATCGGGCCGGGGGACCGTTACGGCATCCTGGGCGAGAACGGCGCCGGCAAGACGACGTTGCTGCGCCTGCTCGACGGCAAGCTCGCCCCCACGAGCGGCCGCGTGAAGATCGGCAAGTCGGTGAAGCTCGGCATCCTGTCGCAGCACATCGACCTGCTCGCCAACAAGCTCGACTGGCGCGTCCGCGAGCTTCTGGGCACCTACAAGCGCAGCTACATTATCAGCGGCAAGGAGTACACGCCTACCAAGCTCCTCGAGAGTCTCGGGTTCGACAAGAACGAGCTCGACACGCCCATCGCGGATCTCTCGGGCGGCCAGTCGAGGCGCCTCGCGCTCATGTGCGTGCTGCTCGACGAGCCCAACGTCCTTATCCTCGACGAGCCCGGCAACGACCTCGACACCGACATGCTCGCCGTCATGGAGGACCTGCTCGACACCTGGCCGGGAACCCTGCTGCTCGTGAGCCACGACCGCTACCTCATGGAGCGCGTGACCGACGACCAGTACGCCCTCATCGACGGCCAGCTGCGCCACTGCCCGGGTGGTGTCGACGAGTACCTGCGCCTCATTGGAAGCACCCACGGTGACGGCCGCGTCAAGGGCAAGGGGCCCGCGCCCAAGGCTCCCATCACGGCCCCCGCTCAGGCAGGTCGGGAGGCGCCAGCCGTGCAGGCGGTGAGCGGCCTGTCGAGCGCCGAGGAATGGCGCCTCAAGAAGCAGCTCGCAAGCATCGAGCGCAAGATGGAGACCCAGCGCGGCCGCATCGCGGAGCTCGAGGAGGCCATGGAGCAGGTCGACCAGACCGACTACGTGGCGCTCGAGAAGGCCCAGGCCAACGTCGACGCGGCAAAGGCCCAGCTCGACGAGCTCGAGGGCGAGTGGCTGGAGCTCGAGGAGACGCTCGAGAGGTAGCGCCGCGCTGCACCGAGCCCTCGGTTTCGGTAGAATTATGTAAACCTACGCTCACGCGCGCGCCCGTCAGGGCGGGAATGGAGAGACCATGGCCGCAACGTGCCAGATCATGTGCGACTCGACCTGCGACTTCACCGCCGAACAGGCCGAGCGCGAGAACATCCGCATCCTGCCGTTCCACTACGTCGAGGCGGGCAAGCCCGACGGGGGACTCTCGGGCGACGACGACCTCTTCCAGAGCCGCAGCGCCCACGAGTTCTACGACGCCATCCGCCGCGGCGCTATGCCCATGACGTCGCAGCCCTCGCAGCTCGAGTACGACGAGGCCTTCCAGGCTGCCTACGAGAGCGGCGTGCCCACGGTCATGTTCTGCATCTCGAGCGGCCTCTCGGGCGGCTACCAGGGCGCCTGCGCCTCGCTCGAGCGCCTCAAGGAGGCGCACCCTAACGAGGAGGTGCGCATCTACGTCATCGACTCGCTGATTGCCTCGACCTCGCTCGCGCTTCTTCTCGAGGAGGCCTGTCGCCAGCGCGACGCCGGGCTCAACGCCGAGCAGCTCGTGATGTGGGCCGAGGAGGCGCGCTACCACGTGCACACGATCTTCATGGTCGACAACCTTGACGCGCTGCATCGCGGCGGCAGGCTCCCCAAGGGCGTGGCCGTCATCGGAGACGCGCTCGACGTCAAGGCACTGCCGCACTTCAACCTCGACGGCACGCTGGGCATCCGCGGCGTGGCGCGCGGACGCAAGAAGGGCATTCGCAAGATCGTCGACTTCTTCGAGAAGACCCGCGAGCTCGAGCCCTATGGCCACGTCGTCGCCGTGGGCGACGCCGACGCGCCCGACGACGGCTATGCCGTAGCCTCCGTGCTGCGCGAGTTCGACCCCGAGCTCGCCGTCTCGCGCCCCACGATCGGCCCGACCATCGGCTCGCACGTGGGTCCCGGCATGGTCAGCTGTTGCTTCTGGGGCCACGACCGCAGGAGCGACAAGCAGATCTCGAAGGTCAAGGGTGTAACGCGGGGCTAGACTCGTCCTCTACGTCATGCGACCGCACGGTTTTCTTGCCTTCTAGCTCGCGTTTTGCACGCAATGCGGGATCCGGGGAGAAATTGATTCAAATTTCTTCTTGCACGAGCATCTGAGAGCTGTTATTCTCTTTCTTGCTGCAAGCGAGCAGCACAGACGGGTGGTGGCGCAGTTTGGTAGCGCACTTGACTGGGGGTCAAGGGGTCGCTGGTTCGAATCCAGTCCACCCGACCAGAACTTAAGAGGCCAGGACTTCAGTCCTGGCCTTTTTTCGTAACTATGCACCTATGCTATTCTCGGGTGCGAAAATTACGATACAAGGGGCGAGCACATGCTCAAGCT
>NZ_CEVYAT010000119.1:0-5098 GCF_982402205.1 Parolsenella sp.
TCCAAGCCGCAACGGCCACCGCTCTACGCCTGCGCAATATCACCGCGCTACGCCGTTGCAGAGCATCCGGTCCGCAACAGCCTCCGCGCTACGCCGCCGCGCGGCGTGCGCGCTTCGCAAGGCTGCAGGTGATGGCCACCAGCGCCAACGCCACGAGGGCAAACGCGCCGCCCACGAGGCCCACGCTCGCAAGCCCGGGGCCGCTCACCACGGCACCGCCCACGGCCGTGCCAAACGCGATGCCAATGTTGAACGCCATCGGCTCGAGCGAGCTCGCGAGCGTCAGCGCCTTGGAGTGGCTGCGCCTCGCGCACTCCATGAACGCCGAGATGCACGGCACCGAGGCCACGTACATGAGCAGCGCGATGCCCATCACCGCGCCAAGGGCCGCGGGCATCGTGGAGCCCAGCGCCCACAGGCCAAAGAGCAGGGCCGAGAGCAGGGCAAAGGTCACCACGAGCGCCTTCATGCCAAAGCGCGCGTCAATCCAGCCGCTCAGCAGGTTCGAGAAGAAGCACACCACGCCGTAGCACATGAGCGCGGCCGACGCCTCCATGGGGGCCAGCCCCAGCACCTGCTCGAGGTAGGGCGTCACGTAGCCGTAGAACACGTACACGCAGCCCACGCCAAACACGAAGATGAGGATGCCCGTGAGCACCTGCGGCTCGGCGAGCAGGCCCGCCTGGTCGCGCATCGTGGCGGGCTCGTCGGTGGCGCCCTCGCGCGGCAGCAGCGCCAGCAGCAGCGCGCACGTCACCACCGCCAGCACGAACGTCACCCACGGGGCCACGCACCAGTCGAGCAGCTCGGCGGCCATCTTGCCGGCGGAGGTCGAGATGACCATCGCCACCGAGAACGCCGCGTACACCACGGAGATGCCCATCGACATGCGGCTTGGGTCGAGCAGCTCGGGAATGAACGTCACGCCCACGGCCAGGAAGGCGCCCGACACTGCGCCAATCAGCACGCGCGAGACCAGCAGCACCGTGAACGTGGGGGCCAGCGCCTGCACGAGGTTGGCCGCGCAGAAGACCGCGGCGTAGACAACCAGCAGCTGGAAGCGCCTGAAGCGCCCGGTCGCAATGGCAAGAACGGGCGTCATCACGGCATAGGTCAGCGCAAAGACGCTGATGAGCTCGCCCGCCTGGGCAAGCGTCACGCCAAACGAGTCGGCGATGTTCTGCTCGATGCCAATGACAACGAACTCCGAGCAGCCCAGGGAGAACCCAAGCAGCACGAGCAGCCCCACGCACACGAGGCGCAGGGGCTTCGACAGGTCGGCGGCACTTCGGGAGGTCTTTCTGGCCACGACCTTCTCCTTCTCATGAAGGGGCCCGTGCACGGCGTCGCAGCCGCGCGCGGGCCCCGCAACTCTTGCTTGTCCCTACTCGGCGCGTGCAGGCGCGGCCAGCTCGTCTGCCAGGGCCTCGATCTGGGCGCGCGAGGCGTCGTCGAGCGCGCCGCGCACCGTCACGACGGTGTCGGCGACCTCGATGCCCTTCATCTGCTCGAGCTCGGCACGCATGACCTTGGCGGCCGTCGGCGCCCACGATCCGCTCTCGATGAGCGCCACGCGGCGGTTCTGGTAGGCGTGTTCGGCGAGCGTGTGGATGAACGTGCTCATGTGCGGGAAGATCGAGCCGGCGTAGGTGATGCTCGCAAGCACCAGGCGGTCATAGCGGAAGGCGTCCTCGACGGCCTTGGCCATGTCGTCGCGCGCAAGGTCAAACGTCGACACCACGACGCCACGGCCCTCGAGCGCGTCGGCGAGCGCCAGGGCGGCCGCGCGGGTGTTGCCGTAGACCGACGAGTAGGCAATCGTCACGCCCTCGTCCTCGGGCTCGTAGCTCGACCAGGTGTTGTAGAGGCCCAGGTAGTAGCCTAAGTTCTCGTCGAGCACGGGACCGTGCAGCGGGCAGATGCGCTCGATGTCGAGCGCCGCGGCCTTCTTCAGCACGGCCTGCACGTTCTTGCCGAACTTGCCCACGATGCCAAAGTAGTAGCGACGGGCCTCGCACGCCCAACCCTCGGGGTCCTCGACGTCGAGCGCGCCAAACTTGCCAAACGCGTCTGCCGAGAAGAGCGTCTTGTCGGCGGCATCATACGAGAAGAGTACCTCGGGCCAGTGCACGTTGGGGGCGCCCACGAAGGTGAGGTTGCGGCCGCCAAGCTCGAGCTCGAAGCCCTCCTTGGCCACGATCTTACGATCGGCGAAGTCGGTGCCAAAGTAGGCGACCATCATCTTGAAAGCGGCGGCGGAGGCCACGACCTGCGCGGCCGGGTAGCGCTCCATAAAAGCGGCGATGCCGGCGGAGTGGTCGGGCTCCATGTGGTGAACCACCAGGTAGTCGGGCGTGCGGCCCGCGAGCGCGGCCTCAACGTTGGCCAGCCACTCGTCAACGAAGTGGGCGTCGACCGTGTCGGTCACGGCCCCCTTATCGCTGCCCAGGACCACGTAGGAGTTGTACGACATGCCGTTCTCGCGCACGTCGTACTGACCCTCGAACAGGTCGATGTCGTGGTCGTTCACGCCCACGTAGGCGATGCTGTCACAGATCTTCATTCCAACCTCCGATGTTTGGTTTCGCGAGCCATGCTAGCACCCATCGGCAGGCCTGTGCGAGGACTCGCACGGCGCGACCACATCGCACGCGGCCCCTTGCGCGCCCAAAGTGTCCCTTATATTCACAACATGTCGACATTATGCATTTCTTGCAGCCTTCACCGGCAAATACCGGCCGCTCGCCCTCTCAATTGCACCCTTTTAACCTACAAGTTAACATACTTGTAATTTCTGTTTTCAGGTACGGCGTTTTATCAAAAGAGGTGTTTATGCAAAAGGAAAGCAACGGGAAGATCAAGTGGTACATCCTGAGCTTTATGACGTTCTCGACCCTCTGGAGCTTCGGCAACGTCAGCAACGGCTACATGTACTTCAACGGCACCCAGGTCATCTTCTCCTGGGTCCTCATGTTCGTCCTGTACTTCATCCCCTACGCGCTCATGGTCGGTGAGCTCGGCAGTGCCTTCAAGAACGAAGGCGGCGGCGTCACGTCATGGATCAAGGGCACGTCCACGGCCAAGATCGCCTACTTCGCCGGCTGGACCTACTGGGCCGTGCACGTCTCCTACATCGCGTCGAAGGGCTCCGGCGGCCTCAAGGCCCTCAGCTGGATGGTCTTTGGCAACGCCGAGACGTACGACTCGTTCCCCACGATCGCAATCCAGCTCGCGACGCTCGCCGTGTTCCTCATCTTCTGCTGGGTGGCAAGCCGCGGCCTCAACCCGCTCAAGAAGCTCGCGACCATCGCCGGCTCCTCGATGTTCGTCATGAGCCTGCTCTACATCCTCATGATGTTCGCCGCGCCCGCCATCAACCCCAACGGTGGCTACCTGCCCATCGACCTGTCGCCCGACAAGCTCGTGCCCAACATCGACTTCACCTACATCACCAACCTGTCGATCTTGGTGTTTGCCGTGGGCGGCATCGAGAAGATCAGCCCCTACGTCAACAAGACCGACGGCAACCCCGCCCGCGAGTTCCCCAAGAGCATCATCTTCACCGTGGTCATGGTCCTGGTGTGCGCCCTGCTCGGCACCGTTGCCATGGGCATGATGTTCGACCCGGCCGAGGTCAACGCCAACTTCAACTCCTACGTCGCCAACGGCTCCTACTGGGCCTTCCAGAAGCTGGGTAACTACTACGGCGTGGGCAATCTGCTCATGGTCATCTACGCCGCCTGCAACGCCATCGGCCAGTTCTCCACGCTCGTCGTCTCCATCGACGCGCCGCTGCGCATGCTGCTGGGCGACGAGAACGCCCGCCAGTTCGTGCCCAAGGGCCTGCTCAAGCAGAACGACAAGGGCGCCTACATCAACGGCATCAAGATGGTCGTGGTGCTCAGCGGCTCGATCATCCTCGCCCAGATCGTGGTGCCCGGCGCCGCGGCCGTCCTCACCCAGCTCAACAAGCTCAACTCGGTCTGCATGCCGCTGCGCTACATCTGGGTGTTCGTTGCCTACATTCTGCTCAAGAAGGCGGGCGACCGCTTTGGCCAGGAGTACAAGTTCACCAAGGGCAAGGTCCTGGGCATCGTTCTGGGCGCCTGGTGCCTGTTCGTGACGCTTGCCTGCTGCGTCTTTGGCATGTACTCCGAGGACCCCTTCACCATGATCCTCAACGTGGTGACGCCCGTGGTGCTCATCGCCTTGGGCTTCATCCTGCCCGAGATCCGCAAGATCCAGGACAAGAAGGAGACCGAGCAGGCCTAGCGCTCGCCGACTTCGTTGCCCATCGAGCCCCACGGCCCGTCCCGCTCCTGCTATTCTGCAGATGTCCATAATTTAGCGGACACTGACAAGGCAGAGGAAGAAGGAGGAGTCATGGTCTATGGAATCGGATTTCCCGAGCTTCTGGTGATCTACGTTATTGCCGCCCTCGTCCTTGTGGGAATAGTCGTGGCAATCGTTAGGGCCGTGCGGGGTAAGAAGCACTAGCGCAACCTCCATCGACCAACACACAAAGAGGCGCGGCCCCGGCAGTCGGGGTCGCGTCTCTCTTCGTTTGCCATGCAACGGGCGACCGCCTCATGCGAGACGGACGCCCGTTTTCGTTTCGCGAGGCACCAGCGCGAGAAGGCCGCGCAGGCCCAAGTCGCCCTCTATGCGAGGGCGAGACGCCCGGGCTCGAGATGGGGAAGCCCGCCTCGATGACGTCGACGTTCATGCGCACGAGCTGGCGCGCGATGATGAACTTTTCCTCGGTGTTCATGCTTGCGCCGGGCGGCTGCTCGCCGTCGCGCAGGGTTGTGTCAAAGATTGCGATCTTGCGGGTCATGGTGCGCTCCTTCGCTGTGGTGCGCCTCTCGTGGGAAGGGCGACCGCGTGCGGGAAGCCTATGGGTCTGGAAAAGAAAAAGCACCCATGCGCAGCAATCGCCAAAGCTGCGAACGCGCACGGGTGCCAAACAAATGGATAAGAGAGATGGCCCTAGCGCGTACCCGCAGGTAGTAGCCCTAGGCCCAGAAGCAGTGCGCTCATGTTAACGCGCGCGTCCATCTCGTCCTCTCAATTCATTGGTCTGCTCGCTGTAGCAGAC
>NZ_CEVYAT010000120.1:0-5048 GCF_982402205.1 Parolsenella sp.
ACGCGAGCGTCGACGCCCCACGCGCCGACGGCTCGTGGCAGACGCTGCCGCTTCGCTAGCGGCGGCGCTACTTCATGCGGGCGTTGAGCTCGCCGGCGAGCTCGTCCAGGGTGACGCCGTAGCGCTCGAGGGTCACGAGCAGGTGATACACCAGGTCGCCAGCCTCGTAGCGGATGTGGTCGTGGTCGTTGTCCTTGCAGGCCATGATGACCTCGCTCGACTCCTCGGCGAGCTTCTTGAGCAGCTCGTCCTCCACGTCGGCGAGCAGGCGCGCCGTGTAGCTCTCCTCGGGCGAGGCGTCGCGGCGGCCGTGGATGGTGGCGGCGAGGCCCTCGAGCGTCTCGCCGATGTTGCCGGGCTGGACGTTGGCGGTTCTAACTCCCATGACTAGTCCTCTCCGCCCGCGGGCGCGGGCGCGTCGAAGATGCGGTTGAAGAAGCAGCTACGCGCGCCGGTATGGCACGCGGGACCGGGCGAGTCGACCCGAACGAGCAGGGTATCGGCGTCGCAGTCTGCGTCGATGGAGACCACGCGCTGCATGTTGCCGCTGGTGGCGCCCTTGTTCCAGAGCTCCTGGCGGCTGCGGCTCCAAAACCACGTGGTGCCCGTCTCGCGCGTCAGGCGATACGACTCGGCGCTCATCCAAGCCACCATGAGCACCTCGCCGGTGTCCCACTGCTGCACCACGGCGGGGATTAAGCCGCGGTCATCGAATTTGAGTTCCACATTCAAACCTTTCGGTCAGCAAATACGAGGCCCGCGTTCGGCCCCCCTCATGTCGGCGAGGCTGTTCACGGTGCGTCAGATGGAGCGACAAGCGAGCGTGGCGTACGGAGGTGCGCAAGCGAAGTTTTGAACGCCAAGATGGCGTGCCGTGGACGGCCGCAGCCTAGAAGTCGAGACGAACGGGAATGCCTTGGCTTGCCATGTACTCCTTCACCTGGCGGATGCTGAACGTCCCAAAGTGGAAGACGCTCGCAGCGAGCACGGCGTCGGCCTCGCCCTCGATGATGCCTTCCGCGAAGTGCTCGAGGGTGCCCACACCGCCGCTCGCGATCACGGGGATGGGCACGGCGCGGGCCACGGCGCGCGTGAGGGCCAGGTCAAAGCCGGCCTTGGTGCCGTCGCGGTCCATGCTCGTGAGCAGGATCTCGCCGGCGCCGCGACGGGCCGCCTCGCGCGCCCACTCCACGGCGTCGAGGCCGGTGGCGTGGCGACCGCCCGCGGTGTAGACCTCCCAGCGGTCTGCCCCAGGGGCGCCGGGGGTGCCCACGCGCTTGGCGTCGATGGCGCAGATCACGGCCTGCGAGCCAAACGCGCGCGCGGCCACGCTGATGAGCTCGGGGTTCTTGACCGCCGCGGAGTTGAGCGAGACCTTGTCGGCACCCGCCGCCACCATGCGGCGCATACCTGCCAGGTCGCGGAAGCCGCCGCCCACGGTATAGGGAATGGCCAGCTCGCCGGCAGCACGGGCCGCCATGGCGAGCGTGGTCGCTCGGTCGTCGCTCGTGGCCGTGATGTCGAGGAAGACCACCTCGTCGGCGCCCTCGCGGTCATAGGCCGCGGCGAGCTCGACGGGGTCGCCGGCGTCGCGCAGGCCGACGAAGTTGACGCCCTTGACCACGCGGCCGTCCTTGACGTCGAGGCAGGGAATGACGCGCTTCGTGAGCATCAGGCCTCACCCCTCGCGGCCGCGAGCGCCTCGGCCAGCGTAAAGTTGCCCTCGTAGAGCGCGCGACCCGTGATGGCGCCCTCAATATCGTCGTCGCCAGCGGCGGCAAGCGCGCGAATGTCATCCAGGCTCGTGATGCCGCCGCTCGCCACGACGGGAAGGCCCGCCGTGGCGGCCACGTGGCGGTAGGCCTCGACGTCGATGCCGGTCTGCATGCCGTCGCGGGCGATGTCGGTAAAGACGAGGTGCCTAAAGCCCAGCTCACGCAGGTGGCCCACCACGTCGTCGAGGCTGCGCGAGACGTCGTCGCGCCAGCCGTTCACCTTGACCTGGCCGTCCCTCGCGGCAACGTCTGCCACGAGCAGGCTGCCAAAGCCCTTGGCGACGACCTCGGCAAAGGCGGGCTCGCGCACGAGCACGGTGCCAAGGGCAATGCGCTTGGCGCCCATGGCCTTGAGCTCGTCGATGCGCGCAAGCGAGCGCACGCCTCCCCCAACGTCCACGGACAGGCCCTCCACCTCGCAGATGGCGCGGATGGCGGCGTCGTTGGCGGCGCGGGCCTCGTCGTCCTCCTCGAAGGCGCTCGAGAGGTCGACGACGTGCACCCAGCGCGCGCCCTGCTCGGCAAACGAGCGGGCCACGGCGGCCGGGTCGTTTGAGTAGACCTTGCAACGGCTGCGGTCGCCGCGCTCGAGGCGCACGACCTTGCCGGCGATGAGGTCGATGGCGGGGAACAAGATCATGCGGTGGCACTTCCTTCCACGATGCGCACGAAGTTGCGCAGGATCACCAGGCCCGTGCCCGAGCTCTTCTCGGGATGGAACTGGCAGCCATAGGCGTTGCCCTCCCACATCACCGAGGCAAAGCTGCGTGCGTAGTGCGTGCGCGCGGCGACGTTTTGCTCGGCCACGTCGGCGTCGGCGGCGTAGGAGTGCGTGTAGTAGACGTTGGCGCCCTCGGGCACGCCGGCAAGCAGCGGGCAGGCGCGGCCCGCCTCGGTGACGTGCAGCTGGTCCCAGCCCACGTGGGGCACCTTGAGGCGCTCGCCCGGTAGGCGGGTGCAGCTTCCGCGCATGAGGCCAAGGCCGGCCGTCCAGGGGGCATGCGGGGCGTCTGCCGGGGTGCCCTCGTCACCACGCTCGAGCATGAGCTGCAGGCCCAGGCAGATGCCGAGGATGGGCGTGCCGGCGGCCACGGAGCGCCCGACGGCCGCGGCCTGGCCGCTTGCCTCCATGAACGACATGGCATCTGCGAAGGCGCCCACGCCGGGCAGCACGAGGCCGGCGGCACCCTCGATGGCGGCCGGGTCGTCGGAGACCTCGACGGCCTCCCAGCCCGCGCGCACAAGGCCGCGTGCCACGCTCGAGAGGTTGCCCTTGTGGTAGTCGATCACCACGATCTTGCCCGCATGGGACAGTTGCTCAGGCAGGTATTGTCCCATCACAGCGATCCCTTCGTCGAGGGAACGCCGGTAACGCGGTCGTCGAGCTCCACGGCAAAGCGCAGGGCACGGCCCAGCGCCTTGAACGCGGCCTCGATGATGTGGTGCGAGTTGCCGCCCGCAAGCTCGCGCACGTGCAGCGTGAGCGCGGCGTCGCGCGCAAAGCCAATGAAGAACTCCTCGGCCAGCTCGCAGTCGAACGTGCCCACCTTCTGCGTGGGGAGCGACAGGTCTACGTAGGCGGCGCCGCGGCCCGAGACGTCGATCGCAGCCTGCACGAGGGCCTCGTCCATGGCGATGCAGGCGTCAGAGAAGCGGCCGATGCCGCGCTTGTCGCCCAAGGCCTGGCGCACGGCCTGGCCCAGCACGATGCCAACGTCCTCGACGGTGTGGTGGTCGTCGACCTGGGTGTCGCCGATGGCGCTCACCGTGAGGTCGAACAGGCCATGGCGGGCAAACGCGCACAGCATGTGGTCGAGAAACCCCACGCCCGTGCTTACGCTCGTGGCGCCGCATCCGTCGAGGTCGATGGTGAGGGTGATGTCGGTCTCCGCGGTTGCGCGGTGGATGGTGGCGCTCCTAGGCATTGGCAGCCTCCTCTAGGACGAGCGCGGACAGGGCCTCGATGACGGCGTCGTTCTCCTCGGGCGTGCCCACGGTGATGCGCAGGCAGTCCGCAAGTCCCGGCGCGTAGCTAAAGTCTCGCACGAGAATGGAGTAGTCGTTGCGCAGGCGCTCGCGAATGCGGCTGGCGCGCGCCACGCGCACGAGCAGGAAGTTACCCTGGCTGGGCCACACGCGCACGCCCCCGACGCGCCCGAGCGACGCGCGCAGGCGCTCGCGCTCGCCCACGATCTTCTCCACCACGGGGGCAAAGGCCGCGCGCTGCTCCACCGCCACGAGGGCGGCGGCTTGGGTGAGGACGTTCACCGAGTAGATCTGGCGCACGGCGGCCAGCGCGTCGATGACGTCGGGCGCGGCCAGGATGTAGCCGCAGCGCGCCCCCGCGAGAGCAAACGCCTTGGAGAGCGTGTGCAGCACAAGCAAGTTGTCGCACTCGGCAAGCAGGGGCTCTGCGCTCGTGCCCTGCTCGGCAAACTCGACGTAGGCCTCGTCGACGAGCACGAGGCCCGGACAGGCCTCGCACAAGCGGCGCACGAGGCCCGCGCCCGCCACGTCTCCGGTGGGGTTGTTGGGCGAGGTCAGGACCACCAGGTTGGCGCTACTCGCGGCCGCCACGAGCTCGTCCTCGCGCGGGGCAAGGGTACCGGGGTCGCGCCAGACGTCGACCACCGCGGTCTGGGCCAGCTCGGCAAAGAAGGCGTACTCGGAGAAGGTGGGCGGTACGTTCACCAGGGTGCGGCCGGGGCCGCCAAAGGCGAGCACGAGGTTGTAGAGCAGCTCGTCTCCGCCGTTACCCACGATGACGTTCTCGCGAGACAGGCCGTGACGGGCGGCCAGGGCATCGCGCAGTTCGTTGCTCATGGGGTCGGGGTAGCGGCTGGTGGGCGTGGCGGCAAGCGCGGCATCCATGGCGGCGCGCACCTGGGCGGGCACGCCATAGGTGTTCTCGTTGGCCGAGAGGTTCACGCGCGTGGGCGCGAAGTTGGGGTCATAGGGCTCGAGGGTGCGCAGGTGCGGCTGCACGAGGGCCTGCATGCGGGGCGAGAGCTGGGCCATGCCTTACGCCTCCTCGCCATATCCGGGCAGGTAGGCGGGCGCCGGCGCCGCGAGCTGCGTGGGCCAGGCGATGGCGCCCGCGTCGAGCGTCGCCATTACGGGGTCGGCAAAGCGCTCGGTGCCCTCGTCGATGAGCTTGAGGCGCATGCCCACCGACAGGGCGTGGGCCCACAGGCCCTCGGACTGCGCAAGCGCCTGCACGGCGGGGCCGTCGTGGCTAAGGCCCGCCGTGCAGGCGCTTGCGCAGTCCGAGGG
>NZ_CEVYAT010000121.1:0-4996 GCF_982402205.1 Parolsenella sp.
CGCGGAAGGGTGCGTGGTCCCAGGTGGCGTTGAAGTCGCCCATGAGCACGTAGGCGCACGTGGGGTCTGCCGCGACGCGGCTGCGCACCATGCCGATCTCCTCGATGCTCCTGCGCCACAGGTTCCAGTAGCCGGGGCCGGGTGAGCAGGTGTGCACGCTCACGAGGCGCACGCGGGCGTTGGTGCCGTTTGCGCACGTGACCTCGATGGTGCCCGCCGGCATGGCGCTCGCGCTCGAGCCGATGTCGTCGCTCGCGACGTCCGCGAGCGGGTGGGCGCTCCAAACGCCGTTGCCATAGACGCCGTCGGACGAGGAGCGCTGGGAGTGGGGGAGCAGCTCGTCGAGCCCCGCGACCCTGAGGCGCGCCACGAAGTCGACGGTCGTCTCCTGCAGGGCCAGCACCTCGACGCGGTTCTCGCGCACGGCGGCGACGATCGCCGCAGGGTCGGCGGCCCCCTTGTAGACGTTGCAGGTCATGACCGTGAGGGTGGTGGCATCACCGGCGTCCTGGCGCGCGTCGCTCACGCGCTGGGCGGGCAGGGCGTAGGGTGCGAGCCACGTCGCCTCGAGCGCGAGCACGACGACGGCTGCCGCGCGCACGAGCAGGCGCGCCGCGCGATGTCCCGCCCAGGCGCGTGGCAGGAGCGTGAGGACGAGCGCACCCCCTGCGAGCAGGGCAAACGCAGGCGTCATCGCGACGACGAGGGGCACGAGGGGAAGCGCCGAGAGCTGCTCGGGCAGCATGCGGCAGGCCGCGCCCGCAAGCGCGCAGGCGGCAAGTGCCGTGGCCGTGACCCTCATGAGCGCTCCTCTCGACATGCCCGTTGGGGCCTTTGGGCTATCTACTATGCCACCGGTTGGGTAAGCTTCATGCAAAAGCCAGTGCCGCGCTTTGGCGGACGGCCGGCGGCGAGCCGGCGTTGCCTGCATGGCGCGCGCCCACCGCCGGCGCGCAGGAAGGGACCCGCATGCCCAAGGACAGAGCAACAGAGATTGGCGAGGCCATTGTCGCCGCCAACGACGCGCTCGACCGCCTCGAGCGCGCGGCCGACAAGCTCGACGACGCCCGCCGCTGGGGCATGGTCGACATGCTGGGCGGCGGCTTCGTCACGAGCCTGCTCAAGTATCGCGGCATCGACGACGCGCAGGACGAGATAAACGCCGCCAAGCGCGCGCTGCAGGTCTTTGTGGGTGAGCTCGACGACGTCGAGGGCGTGGGCCTCAATGTGGAGCTGGGCGGCCTGCTGCAGTTCACGGACCTGTTCCTCGACAACGTGATCGCGGACTGGATTGCCCAGCGGCGCATCGACGACGCCCAGTACCAGGTGGCGCGCGCCATCAGCGAGGTCGAGCGCGTGCGCGACCAGCTCTGCCGCATGTAGTTAGTGCATCACGTACATCGTCATCGTGGCGACAGCCAGGGGCCTGTCGTCCTGGTTGGTGAGCGTCACCTGGTTCACGACGGTGGTGCGGCCCCAGTGCAGCGCCCTGACCTCGATGTCGACCGTGTCGCCGGGCCAGCCGCCGTGCAGGTAGTTGATCGAGGCGTTCTGCGTCACGCAGTCGAGCCCGCGCGAGAAGACGAGGGCGCCGCTCGAGGCGTCGCATAGGGTGAACAGCCAGCCGCCGTGGGCAAAGCCGCGCGGGTTGAGGGCGTCGTCGGAGATGTGCGTGCGCAGGCGGATGAGGCGTGGCCCGACCTCGAGCAGCTCCATGTCGCCCAGACAGCGGACCTCGCGGAAGTCCACGGGGAGGCGCTTCTCGAGCAGCGTCCGCTGGGCCTCGAGTGACTGGTCGGTGGTCTGCTGCTTGTCGCTCACGATGTTCTCCTCATGCGTGTTGATGTGCCGGGTCATGATAGCGCGTCCCCGTGGAGGGCCGGTGGGGAAGCGGACGAGAGGGGTGCGGCTGGCCCGCTGCGGCATGGTACGTGCCAAACGCAGGTAATTATCGGGTCTCGGAGGCCATAACTACCTGCGGCTGGCACGCACTTGGCCGCGCGGGGCCGAGCCGCCTGTCTTTGTGCCCTTATCGGCCTAGAGAACCAGCTGGTAGGCCAGGCGCGGGTCGCCGTCGGCCAGATGGATGACGCCGCAATAGGCAAAGCCCGCCTTGGCGATGAGATGCTGCATGGGCTTGTTGTCCTCGTGCGTGTCGACGCGCACGTTGGCGACGTCGGCGGCCGCGGCGCGCTCGCGGGCAAAGGCTACGATGGCCGCGAAGACCCCGTGGAGCACGCCGTCGCTCGCGACTCGGTGAATCGTGAGGTAGGGGGCGTCGTTGGGCCAGGCGCCCTCGATGGTCGCGTAGGTGGGGTCGGCCTCGGAGTAGAGCGAGAACGCGAAGTGGGGGACGTCGTGCTCGTCAACGCCAACCAGGCAGGCGCCCCGCTCGACCGTCTCGGCGATCTCGGCGGCGGTGGGGCGGCCATCGCCCCACTGGGTGGGGTTGCCGTTCTCGGCCATGAAACGGCGGGCGGTGGCGTAGATGCGCGCGAGGTCGTCGAGGTCGGCCGCGATGGCGGTGCGAATCTGCATGTGGGTCTCCAAACCTGGGTAAGGGACGTGGGGGTGCAGATTCCTAGGAAAGTGACGTTAACGCTATCCGCTAAATATGGATAACCGCATTTTCCTAGGAATCTGCGGGGCGTGACGAGCTGACGTGGCGAGCCTGGCGCGTGACGAGCCGGGCGCGTGGCGAGGACGCGCCTACCGCGTCACGAGCGGGGTGAGCTCGCCCTGGGCCAGCAGGGTAACGCCGTGCATGGCGCGCGAGACGGCCGTGTAGAGCCTGCGGCGGGCGAGCGGGGTGTCGGGGTAGGTCTCGGCGCTCGCGTCGGGGATGATGACCTGGTCGAACTCGAGGCCCTTGGCGAGGCGCAGCGACATGAGGACCACGCCCGCGGCGGGCAGCTCGTTGTTGTTCTTGATGACCGTGACGTCGCAGTCGCGCAGCTGCTTGGCGAGCCAGCTCACGGCCCCGTCGTCGGCGGCGACGAGTGCGGTGAGGCCCTCCATCTCGTGCGCGGCGGCCACCTGCTTGCGCAGGGCGGCAAGGAACTCGTCGCGGCCGGGCAGGGCCTCGATGTGCGGGGCCACGCCGGCGCGGTGGACGCTCGCGAGCTTCACGGGCGCGTCGTGCTCGACCAGGCCGCTGAACAGGGTCGTGATCTCGGGGCTCGAGCGGTAGCTCGTAAGCAGGCGGCACTCGTCGACCTGCCCGTGGGTGCGGCCGAACAGCTCGCGGATCTGGGCAAAGCTCGCGGTTCCCTCGCGGATGGCCTGGTGCTCGTCGCCCAGCATGAGGAAGTGCGCGCGCGAGAAGTGCCTGCTAAGCACCATGAGTTGGGCCACCGTGTAGTCCTGCACCTCGTCGATCATGACGTAGCGGGCGTCGGTGTCGCCGCGGCCCGTCACGAGGAGGCGCAGGTAGAGCCACTCGCTGGCGCTCACACTGGGCTTGCCGAGCATGCGCATGGCCACGCGGTCGAGCTTGAGCCAGGCCAGGCGGTCGACCTCGTCGTGGGCGCCGGCGAAGACCTGCTCGAGCCAGCGGCGGGTGAGGGCCACGGTCTCCTGCTCGTTCTCGGGGCTCACCGTCTCGCCAAAGAAGCGCGCCTGGTCGTCGACGTCGAGGCCCAGCATCTCCTCCTGCAGCTCCTCGTCGCGTGCCATCGAGGCGATGCGGCGGCTCACGCGGTCGTGCAGCTCGTCGGTGACCAGCGCGCAGAAGCGCGGGCCCACGCCAAAGCGGGCGAACCTGGCCACGGCGCTCTCGACGCTCGAGACCTTGAGCAGCACGGTGCCGTCGCAGCGGATCTCGCGCAGGTCGTCGGCCGTGAGGAACAGGCTCGAGATGTCGCTCTCGAGCTTCTCGAGGCAGGCGGGGTCGGTGTCCTCGCCCAGGTCGCGGCCACCGGCACCCTGCGCCTCGCAGAAGTCGCGCCAGGTGTAGACCTGCGGGTTCGACTCGCCCATCGAGGGCAGGACGTTGTCGATGTAGTGCTCGAAGACGGCGTTGGGGCCAAAGAGGTGCACCTGCGAGGCGCTGAGCGTCTCGCGCTCGCCGTAGAGCAGGTAGGCGATGCGCTGCAGCATCACCGAGGTCTTGCCCGAGCCGGCGATGCCGTTCACGAGAAGCGCCGGCACGTCGGCGTGGCGCACGACCTGGTTCTGCTCGCGCTGGATCGTGGCCGTGATGTCCTTGAGCTTCTCGGAGTGGTGGCGGCGCAGCGCGCCCAGCAGCAGCGAGTCCTCGATGGCGACGGTGGTGTCGAAGTACATGTTGAGGTGGTCGCGCGTGATGTCGAACTGGCGGCGCAGCTCGAGCTCGACGGTGCGCGTGCGGCCGTTGACGGTGTAGCTGGTCTGGCCGTTCTCCTGGTTGTAGTAGGTCTCGGCGACGGGGTTGCGCCAGTCGACGATGAGGGGGCGGCTGCGCTCGTCGGTCATGCCGGCGGCGCCGATGTAGACGTCGCGGGCTGGGCGGTCGGGCGACATCTTGAGGCGGACCTTGGCGAAGTAGGGCTGGCGCAGCAGGAGCAGCAGGCGGCGCAGCTTGTCGACCGAGAAGTCGTGGTACTGGTTGTAGGCGTCGATGACGGCGTTGAGCGTCTCGATGGCGGCGAGGGTCTCCATGACCTCGTCGGCCGCGCCGCCAAAGTCGGGGCGGATCTCGTCGGAGAGCTCGCGCAGGTCTGCCGCGGCACCCTCGTGGCCGTGCTCGAGCTCGGCGGCGAGGTCGTTGCGCATGGCGGTGAGCTTGGCGTAGATCTCGTCGAGATGCGCCTGCTCCTCGGCCATGATGGGGTCGTCTGCGGGCCGGAGGTCGTCTGTGTCGTCGATGACGGTCTCTAGCTGGGGCTTATTGATGTCGCTCATGGGTGGGTGGGACCCTTTCGCTCGCTGGTTCGCTCAAAATTGCGGCTATCAATCGTAGCGCAGCGCACGTGGCCGGCGGCGCCTGCTCGCACGGCTTCTCCTGATGTTCACGTTG